>NZ_JBJHPC010000164.1:0-12744 GCF_045257485.1 Streptomyces sp. YS-3
CCGGCCGCCCCTCCCCGTTCCCAGAACGGGCCGCTGCGGTCCGAAGGAGTCGTCGACCCGCACGCCAACGCCTACTGGGCCCAGAGCAACGTCACCTTCCACACCGGTGTGTCCCTGGGCGCGCTCACCATGGAGGTCCGCATCGCCCAGACCGGCGGTGTGGCCTCCACCGGCGCGTGGCGGACCCTGCCCGCCCAGGACTTCACCCTGACCACCGTCGACGGGAAGGGCGCCCTCATCTACCGGTGGACCCTCAAGCCGGGGCGGACCGTCCCACCGGGACAACATGTCTTCGCCGTGCAGTACAACCACGCCCCCGGCCCGCGTGCGGTGACCGCCGACGTCTTCACCGCCTCGGCCACCACGTCGAAGGGTCAGCCGTACACCGTCACGGGGAAGTTCCGCCCGGCGCCGGTCACCAAGGGCTGACGCGGCGCGGAATCCGGTGTGCGGTCACGGCGGGGGCAAGGAGCCCGGGAGTCGCGCGAGGGCGCGGCTGCCGGGCTCCTTGCTCTTCCTGCCGGTTTACGGGGTCCAGTCGCCCAGCCAGTCCGCGACCTGCTGGTCCGCGGCCTGGGAGTCGGTCAGGAGGGGCCGGTCGGCGCTCTTGGGACCGGCGCCGGGACCGGTGTTCGCGTACTCGGCGAACCGGTCCTCCTTCCAGGAGAAGCCGCCCATGTCGCTCCAGGGAGTCCGCCTGATCGCGGCGCTGAGGTGTGAGTCGCGGACGGTGGTCTGGGGGTCGACGGTCTTGTCGCCGCCGGGGTGCCAGTTCCGGCCGAGGGAGAAGGAGGACGCGGTGACATCACCGTTGACCGTCGAGCGGTTGATGAGGATGCCGTGGCGGCCCGCCGGGGTGCTCGGGGCGGTGATGTACCCGGCCGAGCTGCCGTTCCAGCGCTTCTTGAGGGTGATGACCGACTGGTCGACCACGGCGGTGGCACGGCCGAAGATGAAGTCGACGTTGCCGACGATGTAGGAGCGGGTGACATACACACGCCCGGGCTTGTCCTTCGCCGCGGTCTCCATCTCCAGGGTGTCCTGGTCGCCGGTGACGATGAGGCCGTCCAGCACGATCCTGTCGGCGGTCGTGAGCAGGGCGACGGCCTGGTGGTCCTTGAGGGACTGGTTCGCGGCCTCGTCGAAGTCATTGGAGACGGTGAGGTTGCGCAACTGGGAGTCGTCCGCGCGCACGGCGACGGTGGCGCTGCCCGGAGTGCCGTACGTGCCCGAACCGTCCGGCTTGCGCGTACCGGCCGCGTTGCCGTACACGATCACCGTGTCCTTGCGGCTCTTGCCCGAGCCCTGGATGGTCAGGTGCGGCTTGTTCGCCGGAACGTCGACCGTCTCGCGGTACGTACCCGGCTTGACCGAGATGACCACGCGGGAGGAGTTTCCGGCGGGTACGGCGTCCACCGCGGCCTGGACCGTCCTGTACTGGCCGGTGCCGTCCTTGGCGACGGTGAGGGTCCTGGTGGAGGGGACGCCGGTCGTGGCCGCCCTGCCCAGGGAACTCCTCGGGCCGGCTCCGGACTTCACCAGCGCGGGCACGTTTCCGGCCGCGTCCGCGGTGTAGCGGTAGTACGTCTTGGGGTCGAAGGCCGTACCGCCGCCGCTCTCGTTGCGCCCGCTCGTGCCGGAGAAGATGTTGCCGCGCTGGACGAGTGCGGCGCCGGGGTCCTTGATGACGGGGTTGTTCATGCCCTGGAAGTAGGAGTTCTCCAGCACCATCCGCGTCCTGCCGCGGGCGTAGTTGCCGTAGGAGGACTTGATGGCCGTGCCGGGGACGTCTTCCAGGAAGTTGTTGTAGAGGTGTGCGTGAGCGGCGTTGTCCGTCGACGGGTTGCGCTGCTCGGTCTCGCGGATCCAGTTGTGGTGGACCGTGATGTCGGTGACGACGTTCGGGGTCCATCCGATGCCGAAGGCCTTGTTGGCGTTGCTGAGCCTGTTCCAGGACACCGTCACGTAGGTGCTGTCCTTGCGGACGTCGATCAGTCCGTCGGCGGTGTGCCGCAGGTCGTTGTGGTCGATCCACACGTGGTGGGCGCCGTCCATCTGGACGGCGTCGAAGTCGTGCTGCTTGTCGTTCCAGATGCCCTGGTAGGAGTCCCGGATCGTCAGGTTGCGGATGATGACGTTGTGCACGCCCTGGCCTAGAAAGAAGCTGCCGCCGACGATGTGCCCCAGCGTCCCGGAGCCGATGATCGTCTTGTGTGAGGCGACCTTGATCTCCTTGCCGACGGGGGCCATGTCGATCGTGCCGGCGACGACGATGACGTACGGCTCCGGGGCGGTGGCATACCTTTCGAGGTCGGCGAGCGTCCTGACGGTGACGGTCCTGCCGTCGCGACCGCCGTAGGTGCCGTTCTGGCCGAGCGCGTTGACGGAGGCGAAACCGTCGGCGGCGGCGGTCGCCCACGCCGGGGCCTCCGCCGCCGCGGCCTTCTCCTCGTGGCCCAGCCCCAGTCCGAACACGGACCCGTACGCCAGGACGCCGGACGCGGCCAGCGCCAGCGGCACGCCGATGACCAGGGCCTTGTGCGGTCTGCGGTGACGGGACGTGCGGCGGGTCGAACTCATGGGTGGTTTCCATTCCGTGCGGAGTAACGTTCGGTTTCTGGTTGCCGCCGCAGTGCGAATGGTTGCCGTGCTCGCCGAAAAAAGTCGAAAGGCCGTCAGATCGTCAGGTCGTCAGTCGCGGTCCGGGCGGGGGCCGCCCGGTCGGCCCGGCTCGGAGCCGGCCGTGACCGTCCGCTGGCGCACGTACCCGGTCGCGGCCAGCGCGAGGGCCAGCCCCCCGGTGAAGTACACCTGGACCCGCGTCCCCGAGTCGACGCCCATCAGGACCAGGACGCCCACCACCCCGGCGAGGGCCACCCAGGTCAAATACGGGAAGCCCCACATCCGCACCGCGAGCCTCTCCGGGGCTTCGCGCTCCAGGCGGCGGCGCAGCACCAGTTGGGACACCGCGATGAAACCCCACACGATCAGCACGACCCCGCCGACCATGTTGAGCAGCCAGGCGAAGACCGTGGTGGGCCACCAGTAGGACAGGAGCACGGCGAAGAAGCCGAACGCGCACGACACGAGGACCGCGGCGCGCGGGACCCCGCCGGAGAGCCTGCCGAGGAAGGCGGGCCCCTGCCCGCGTGAGACCAGCGAGTGGGCCATGCGGGAGGAGCCGTAGATGTTGGCGTTCATCGCGGACAGCAGCGCCACGAGGATGACGGCCTCCATGATGCGCGCGCCGCCGGGGACGCCGAGCCGGTCCAGGACGGCGGCGTACGGGCCGGAGCCGGTGACCGCCGGGTCGTGCCACGGGACGAGGGTGACGATGGCCAGCATGGAGCCGACGTAGACGATGGCGATCCGCCACATGGTCGTCCTCACCGCCCTGGCGACGCCGCGCACCGGGTCGTCGGACTCGGCAGCCGCGATGGTCACCGTCTCCAGGCCGCCGTAGGCGACGACCGAGGCGAGCAGTCCGACGAGGAGTCCGCCGACGCCGGTGGGCAGGAACCCGCCGTCGTGCAGGAGGTGCGCCGTGCCGGGGGAACGGGTGCCGGGCAGCAGGCCCAGGACCGCCAGTACGCACAGGACGAGGAAGAGCGCGATGGCGCCGATCTTGAGGGCGGCGAACCAGAACTCGAACTCGCCGAAGTTCGACACGGCGGCCAGGTTGGCGCCGCAGAAGAGCGCCATGAAGACCAGCACCCAGAGCCAGGACGGGGTGCCGGGGAACCAGCCCTGCATGATGTGGGCGGCGCCGATCGCCTCGATTCCGACGCCCACGACGAGCAGGGTCCAGAACATCCAGCCGGCGGTGAATCCGGCCCAGGGGCCGATCGCGCGGTCGGCGTGCACGGAGAACGATCCGGAGGCCGGGTCGGCCGCGGACATCTCGCCGAGCATGCGCATCACGCACATCACCAGCACGCCGGACACGGCGTAGGCCAGCACGATCGAGGGTCCGGCGGCGGCGATCCCGGCGCCGGAGCCCACGAAGAGCCCCGCCCCGATGACCCCACCGAGGGCGATCATCGAAAGGTGCCGCTGTTTGAGCCCGTTGGAGAGCGGTGTGTCCTGGCTCTGCTCGTTCCGGTGCGGGGAGGGGGAGGTGAGGGTGCGGCTCATGACGGAGAAAGCCTGTCCAGTTGCTGAGATCGAAGTACGCCCGATTGTGAGACGATCCAGCGATCTTCTGTCTGGTCTGTCCGTTATCCGGAAATTTCCCTCACTGACGGTGACGGGGCCCGTACGTGATCACGGGCCCGCGACACCCCCTCACCCGCCGGGCCCGAGTTACCTCGGCACCTGGAAGCCGCCGATCTCCCGCTCCAGCAGTTCGGCCAGCCGCAGCGGGGTACGGTCCTCGAACATCGGGCCGATGAGCTGCACCCCGACCGGCAGTCCCTCGGGGGACCGGCCCGCCGGTACGGCGGTGGCGGGCAGACCGGGCATGGTGGCCACAGCGGCCCAGACGAGCTGGTCCAGATACGGGTGGTCGACGCCGTCGATGTCGAGCCGGCGTTCGAGCGTGTCCGGGTTGTGGTCGTGCGGGAACGCGGGGGTGGGCGTGACCGGACACACCACCGCGTCGAACTCCGCGAAGAGCCGCCGCCAGCCGTGGCGGTGGAGCTCGCGACGGTTGTTCGCCTCCGTCCACTCGCGGTGGCTGCACACGATCGCGCGCAGCCGCGCCGCGTCAAGGCCCTGGTCCTCCGCGCCCAGCTGGGCGGCGCGGGCGCGCAAGTGCTCGTACGCCTCGACGGGGAAACGCGCGCCGGCGCCGGCGAACATCAACTGCGTGTAGATCATCGCGTTCTCGGTCAGGTCGGGCAGCAGCGGACTGTGCCGCTCGACACGGGCGCCGGCGCCCGCCAGCGCGTCGGCCACCCGGTTCACCCCCGCCCGCACCGCGGATCCGGTGGGAATGAGCGGGTGTTCCTCCAGCACCAGCACCCGGAAGTCGCCCAGCCGCTCGTGGCGCGCGGGCGGCAGGGCCACGTCGTACGCCACACCGAACGTCAGCGGGTCCGGTCCGGCCATGACGTCGAGCAGGAGCGCGAGGTCGCGGGCGGTGCGCGCCATGGGACCGACGACGGCGAGGTCGTGGGTGACCGGCAGGGCGGGCGCGGGCGGCGGGGTCATACCGCGGTCGGCCACCAGTCCGAGCGACGGCTTGTGCGCGTAGACACCGCAGAAGTGCGCGGGGGTGCGCAGCGAGCCGCCGATGTCGGAGCCGATGGACAGGGCACCGAACCCGGCCGCCAGGGCCGCCGCGGATCCGCCGGAGGAGCCGCCCGCCGTACGGGCACGGTCCCAGGGGTTGTTGGTGGTGCCGTAGAGGTCGTTGAAGGACTGCACATCCTGGAGTCCCACCGGCACGTTCGTCTTGCCGAGCACCACCGCGCCCGCCGCCTTGAGCCGCGACACCTGGACCGCGTCCTCGTCCGGTATGTAGTCCCGGTGGGCCGGCATGCCCCAGGTCGTGGGCAGGCCGGCGATGTTGTAGGACTCCTTGACCGTGACCGGGACGCCGAGCAGCGGGCGGTCCTCGCCGCGGGCGCGCGCCTCGTCGGCGGCGCGCGCGGCGGCCCGCGCACGGTCGAAGTCCGGCACGCAGATCGCGTTGATGGTCTTGTCGTCCCGCTCGATACGGGCGATGGCCTCGTCGGTCAGTTCCGCCGAGGACACTTCACCGGCACGCAGGGCGGCCGTGAGCTGCTCGGCCGTCGAATAGTTCCGCTCCATGAATCCGACGGTACCGGCCGCCGCGCGAGGGCATGAAATACCGCTTCTCACAACAGATTTGGGAGCCGAGTCGGGTGCCGTCAGCGCACCGGGAAGCCGAAGGAGTAACCCTGCCCCTTGAGCCAGGGAAGGATCCGGCGCAGGGCCTGGACCGTCTGGGTGCGGTCCCCGCCCGCGTCGTGGAAGAGGATGGTCGGTCCGTTGTGCAGTTCCCGTTCGACGGTGGCGACGATGGCGTTCGTACCCGGGCGCTCGAAGTCCTTGCTGTCCACGTTCCAGCCCAGCGGACGCATGCCCCGGGAAGCGGCGAGCTCGCGGCTGTACGGGGTGAAGGCGCCGCCGGGGGCCCGGTAGTACATCGGCCGTACGCCCCCGGACGCCTTGGTGATCATGCGTTCGGCGTCGAGGATCTGCTGCGACTGATACGCCTGGGGCTTCTTGTCCATGGCGGTGTTGTGCGACACCGTGTGGTCGCACAGCCGGTGCCCGGCCGCGACGACCTGCTTCACGAGGTCGGGGTGGGCCTGCGCCTGCGTGCCCACCATGCAGAAGGTGGCCTTCACTCCGTACTCCCGCAGCAGGTCGAGCACCTGCGGGGTCCACCGGGGGTCGGGGCCGTCGTCGATGGTGATGTTGACGCCGTGGGCTCCCGCCTCCGAGGCGTGGGCGATGGTCGTCGCGACCGGCTTGGCGTCCCCGGCCGGCGTGGCGGACGCGGACGCCTTGGGGGACGGCTCGTCCGAGGGGCCGGCCTGGGCGGTCCATACCGAGGCGCCGGTGGCGAGCACCGTCACTCCGATCGCCGCCCCGATCACCTTGCCGTACCAAACCCGCCCGCCGCCGTGCCGTGCCATGTCCGCCCCTTTGCGCAGTCCCTCGCCGAACCCGGTCGCCTTGCGACCACCTGGCAGGACGAGGATCACGGACGAAGGGATGCCTCCGTTACGGATCACGGACATTTCCAGGAAGGTTCGCGGACAACTCCCCGCCAACGACGGTCAGAAATGCAGGGATTAGCCCGATTTGCACCTATACGGCATCGGCACACACCGTCGGGCACCCCCTTGTCGGGCAGGCCCGTGGCGCGGCGGTCGGAGACGGTGACCACTCCCTCCCGCGCGAGGGAGAACCGACCCCCGCACGGGCGGGGCGGACCGCCCCCCGGGCTTCGCTTCGCCGGGGAAACCGCGTAACCTCCTCGCATCCCGAGACCGCGGGCCCGCAGTGGCCCGCCCGGCGCTCGGGGAGGCGCCGGGCAGGACGGCCGGCGGATGATCCGGAGTGGCGGGAGCAGGTCCCGCGGCGTGCCATGCTCGTTGCATGACGGACCACGAGGAGCTGGTGGTGGCGGGGACGAGCGGCTTCGGCGCAGCGGGCGGCGACCCCGTGCTCGCGCCGAGCCGCTACGCGCTTCCCGGCGCATCGGCCGCCGGAGACGACGCCGCGCCCGCCGCGCCGCTCTCCGCCGTGCAGCAGGTGCTCGACGGCCTGCCCGGCTCCGCGATCTTCCTGATGCCGCTGTACGGGGACGACGGACAGGTCGCGGACTTCCGGATCATGGCGGCGGCACCCGAGTCGATCGACATCGGGGCCCGTCGGGGCAAGGAACTGGTCGGACTGAGCGTCCTGGAGACCTATCCGAGCGTGGCCGGCACCGAGCTGTGGGAGGGATACCTCCAGGCACTGCGGAGCGGTGTCCGCTACGAGGGCGACCCGTTCGAGTACGAGGAGGTCCTCGCCGGCATACCGCGTCTGTCCCGCTTCGCCGTCCGGGCCGCGGCCTGCCAGGACGGCCTGATCGTCTCCTGGGTCCGTCTGGACAGCGGGGAGCGCGAGCAGCGCCGGCTCACGGTGATGCAGCGGCTGGGCAGGATGGGGTGGGCGGACTGGGACCTGACCCAGTCCGTGATCACCTGGTCGGACGAGGTCTATGCCATGTTCGGCCGCGACCGGTCGCTGGCGCCGATGACGCTCCAGGACCTGGCCGCCCAGGTCGTCACCGAGGACCGCGCGGCCCTGGCCCGGGCCGTGCGGGCTCTGCTGCGGCAGGGCAGGCCCGCCGACCACACCTTCCGGATCAGCACGCCCGGGGGTGAGATCCGGCACGTACGGATCGTCGCGGAAGCGGAGATGGACGTCCTGGAGCACCCCGTGGAGGTCCACGGCTTCTTCCAGGACCTCACCCCCGAGAAGCGGACCCAGCAGCAGCTTCTGGCACACCAGCAGGCCGCCCTGGCCCAGCAGAGCCTCCTGACCGCCGAACGCGACCTCGCCGGCCGTCTCCAGCACGCCCTGCTGCCCTTGCCGCAGCAGTCCCTGCGCCTCGCGGGGCTCACCGTGGAAGTGGCGTACCAGCCTCTTCAGGAAGGGCTCAACGTCGGTGGCGACTGGTACAGCGCGATCGAGCTGCCCGGCGGGGGCGCCCTGCTGGTCATCGGTGACGTCGCCGGCCACGGCCTGGACGCGGTCGCGACCATGGCCCAGCTCCGCTTCACCGCCAAGGGCATGGCGATCACCGGCATGCCCCTGCCCGCGATCCTCACCCGGCTCAACACGCTGCTGCTGCACACGTCCGAGCGGAGCTTCGGCACGGCCACGATGATCATGGCCCATTTCGATCCCGCCACGTCCGAGCTGACCTGGGTGCAGGCAGGCCATCTGCCGCCCCTGCTGCTGCGCGAGGGCCGGGCGAGCTATCTGCCCGCTCCCCGTGGCATCCTCCTGGGGGCGACGACCACACCGCGTT
This sequence comes from Streptomyces sp. YS-3, assembly GCF_045257485.1. NCBI lineage: Bacteria > Bacillati > Actinomycetota > Actinomycetes > Kitasatosporales > Streptomycetaceae > Streptomyces > Streptomyces sp. YS-3. The sequence continues at coordinate 8,501 of NZ_JBJHPC010000164.1, forward strand.
ACGAGGCCGCCTCCCTGCGCCTGGTCCCCGGCGACCATCTGCTGCTGTACACCGACGGCCTGGTCGAGAAGCCCGGCGAGGACCTCACCGAGGGCCTGGCCCGGCTGGTGGGCGCCGCGGCTGCGAGTAACGGCAGCCGTGTCCTGGACGGCATCCTGGACGCGCTCGTCACCCCCGAGGGCCGCCGTGACGACATCTGCGCCCTGCACATCAGTATGTGAGGGATCAGCGGGTCCGCGACGGACGGCCGCGCGACCGGCAGGCCCGGCGGCCACGGGCCGCGGCCCCGGGCGGCGGACCGCTCGGCCGCCCGCTGACGGCGGCCGAGCCCGCGTGAGCGGTCAGATCCTCCTGGCGCCGTAGAAGCTGCCGAGGTAGCTCATCTTCTCGTAACGGACGAAGGCTCCCGGCTTCGGGGCGTGCAGGACCATGCCGTTGCCCGCGTAGATGCCCACGTGCAGAAGGTTGTTGAAGAAGACCAGGTCGCCGGGGGCGAGCTGGCTGAAGCTGACCGGGCTGCCGTCGTTGATCTGCGTATAGGTGACCCGCGATATGTGGACGTTCACCTGGGCGAAGGCCCACTGGGTCAGACCCGAGCAGTCGTAGGAGTCGGGGCCCTCGTGGCCGGACTGGTACGGCTTGCCGATCTGTGTCGCGGCGGCCTGCAGAGCGGCGTAACCCCGCCCGGAACCCGGCTTCTCCTGGCCCAGGTTCACGCGCTCGCCGGCGTCGCGGCTGGCGCGGTTCTCGTCCTGCTGGATCCTGGCGCGCTCGGCGGTGGTGAGGGTGTTGAGGAGCTTCTGCGCATCGGCGAGCTTGCCCTGGAAGGCCTTCTTCTTCTCACCGGCCGTCTTGCGGACGTCCGCGAGGGCGGCGAGCTTGCGCGTGGCCTCCGCGCGCTTCTGCGCCAGGGCCCGCTGCTTGGACTGGATGGTCTGGAGGGCCTCGGCCTGCCTTCCGCCCAACTGGTCCATCGCGGAGGCCTTGTCGAGGTAGCTGTCCGGGTCGGCGGAGAGGAAGAGGGCGACGGAGGGGTCCAGGCCGCCGGTGCGGTACTGGGCGCTGGCGAGCGAACCGATGCCGTTGCGCAGGACGTTGAGCTCGGCCTGCCCACGGGCCACCTGGTCCTGAAGGGCCGTCACCTCCTTCTGGAGGGAGGTCTGCTTCTCGTTGGCCCCGTTGTACTCCTCGGTGGCCTTCTCCGCCTGGTGGTAGAGCTCGTCGACCTTCGACTTCACCTCGTCCTTGCTCGGCTTGGCAGGCGCGGCGTTGGCGGCCTGGGAGCTGAGCGCGACAGCCGCGGCGGCCGTTGCGGTGAGCACGCTGACGCGCGCGCGGCTCGGATTTCTGGGACGACGGTGGGACCCCACGGTAGGCAGCTCCTTCTTCCTCAGAGCCGCCGAACTACGCAGACATGGCGGCTGCTTCGCCGGCACCCCGATTGGGTGAACGATCGCGCGAAGGTTCGAGACCTGACCCTAGTGACCGAGTTGTGATCTGTTCAAATCCTCGTGAGCAAAATCTGGATCAGAAGGCACAGTTTTCCCACATATCGCACACCTGGTACGGGTCGGGACGGCCCCGGGATGTGGTCGGCGGCCCTGGCAGGTGCCGAACGAGAGTCCTAGATCTCGACGTACGCGACGACCACCACGGTCTTGAGGGCGGTCACGTAGTACAGGACGCGCACGGCTTCCATCTCGTCGATGTACTGCCGCAGTCGGGGACCGGCGCTGCTGCCCGGGAGCGGCTCGCCGAGGTCGGGATCGACGGAGATGACGACCAGGGCGCGGTCCAGGGCATGCACCTCGGCCTCACTGGTGGTGTTCTCCACCTGTTTGGCGGCGGCGTCGGAGAAGGCGATCCGGGCGCGGCTCGGCCCGTGCCGGGGGGCCATCAGGCCGTACCCGGACGCTGGGCGGCGAGGCGGGTGAGATGCGCTTCGCGCAGCTCCTCCCAGGGCGTGCAGCCCTCGACCGGCGGCAGCCCGTTCTCCGCGATGTCCTCCAGGACGGCGGCGAGCCGGTCGGCGGTGGCGCGGGCCCTGGCCGCGTACGCGCGTACCGCTTCGGCGGCTGCGGGCTCCAACTGCTGCCGTGCGGCGGTACCGGGGGCCGACTGTTCGCTCATCGAGGGCTCCAGAGGCGCGGAAGAGGCCTTGTCCACTCACCACGGTATCGCCGCGCCGGGGAATCCGGGACCGCTCCGGTGAAGCCGCCCCGGGCGCACGCGGAACCGGCCCGCCCCCGCCGCCGCACACGGGGGAACGAGCCGGTCCATCAGGCCGTACGGACTCAGCCGTACGTCTCGACCCACATGTTCACGGCGCCGCCGCCCATCCCGCAGTCGAGGACGGACGCCCACTCCTTGCCCATCGAACGGCCGCCCTCGGAACCGGTGTACGGGCCGCGGACGCCGCCGACGTTGGCACAGTAGCCGTGGACGCGCCAGCGTCCGTTGCCGCTGTCGCACCAGCCCACACCGGCGCCGTCGTTGCGGTTGTAGGCGTGGCAGCCGCTGGACGCGCTCGCGGACGGCGCGGCGAACAGCATCGCCCCGGCCGCCAGCGCCAGCGCGGTGGACACGGTCCCTGCCATGCGCAGTCGCTTCATGACATTCCCCCTTCTGGAACGGACCCCGCGTCCCCCTCGGTCAATGAGGACACGCGAAGCCAATGGAAACCGGTGCGGCCGTACGGGCCGGCCGCCCCGGCGCAACTCGTCGGAAACCAACGGGAACAGCGTGGCAACACCTCCTAACAACCGGCTAACGGCTGCGCGGAGGCACCGCTTCCACCGAACGACGCCCCCAGGCTCGGGTACGCTCACCGCGCCCCGGTCCCTCATGGCAAGACCGTTCCTGCCCGCTACGACACCGCTCGGGAAACCACCTTCGCCGCGTCCGCGATCAGTTTGTTGTCGTAGTCGGCGTCCTTCGCGCCACGGTTCGACACGATCGCCATGACGATCGGCGAGCCGTTGGGGCGCCATACCACCGCGATGTCGTTGCGGATGCCGTAGACACCGCCCGCACCGGTCTTGTCACCGACCGTCCAGCCCCGGGGGACTCCGGCGCGGATGAGCTCGCCCCCGGTGGTGTTGGTCCGCAACCACCGCGTCAACTGGGCGCGTTCGGCGGGACGGAGGCGGTCACCGAGGGCGAACGCGCGCAGGTCCTGGGCCAGGGCGCGGGGCGTCGTGGTGTCCCGTACCGCACCGGGGGTCCACTGGTTCAGGTCCGGCTCGCGGCGCTCGACGCGGGTCACCGTGTCACCCGCCTCCCGCAGGGCGTTCTCCAGGCCCTTCGGTCCACCGAGCGCGTCGAACAGCAGGTTCCCGGCCGTGTTGTCGCTGTAGCGCACGGCGGCGTCGCACAGCTCGCTCAGCGTCATCCCCGTGTCGACGTGCTTCTCGGTGACGGGCGAGTTGGCCACCAGGTCGTCCCTGGAGTAGGTGATCACCTTGTTCATACCGTCCAGGGAGTACTTCCGCAGGACGGCCCCGGCGGCGAGCGCCTTGAACGTGGAGGCGTAGGCGAACCGTTCACCGCCGCGGTACGACACCTCACGGCCGTCGCCGGTGTTCACCGCGTACACCCCGAGCCGCGCCCCGTATGTGCGCTCCAGCTCCTTGAACGCGGCCAGGGGCGGCTTGGCGTCCGTCTGCGGCCGTGTCGTCGCAGCGGGACGTGCCGAGGGCGGCGTCCTGCCGTCGGTCTGCGCGCAGGCCATCAGGGGAAGGGTGGCGAGCAGGGCGAACCCGCCCAGCGTGGTGCGTCGCGCGCGTGAGTACTGCATGTTCCAACCTCCAAGTACCGCTGGTCCAGGGTGTCCTACCGCGGCGCTTTCACCGGAGCGGTAGTGCCCGCTTCCTTGACGAGACGGTCACCGGCGCCGAGCGACTCCCACAGGGCCTTCTCGACGCGGACCTTCTTAACCGTGCCGTCCTGCAAGCGGACCTCTACGTAGTGGAAGAGGTTGCTGCCGTCGGTCATCCCCTGGGACTTGTCGATGACGACGCCGTCCCAGACATCTTCTTTGTGCACTTTGCGAGACTTGAACATCTCGCCAGGGTAGTCGGGCCGCCGCCCGGGCCCCCGGACCCTTGTGCAGGGAGTGCCGGTCCCTGGATCGGCCGGGCTCTCCCGGCCGCCGTACCGGCCGGGCCAGTGTGGTCACCGGCGCCGAGAAACGGCGTCACGGCAGTGGGAAGGCGGGCGTTGGCCGACAGGCCCCCGCCCCCTCC
>NZ_JBJHPC010000165.1:0-12736 GCF_045257485.1 Streptomyces sp. YS-3
GCCCGGTGGGCCGCTACCTCCACGAGCCGGACGGCGCCGTCATCCGGGCCCATCTGGTGGCCGACATCGTGGCGGCGTGCGACGGCCGCCTCATCGACGAGACCATCGCGTACGTCACGAGCGACGAGCCGTACGGGTCGCCGTTCACCACCGCGTACGAGATCACCGACGAGCTCCCCTTCAACATGAAGAAGCTGAAGGCCCTGCTGCGGGAGCGCGAGGTGGGCGTCCTGACGGTCAAGAAGCGCGGCTCGGCGGTCGAACCGGAGGAGTTGCGCCGCAAGATGAAGCTACGGGGGCGCGCCTTCGCGACGGTGTTCCTGACGCGGGTGGCGGGGGCGCCGACGATGCTGATCGGGCATCCGGTCCCCCGGTGACGCGGACCCGCAGGGGCGCGGCCCGATCTCGGCGTGCCCGAGGACAACGGGCTGACGAAGCTGGCGAACGACCTGGACGAGATGCGGCGCCACCTCGACGGTCAGGTGCGCCGGATGGACGGGATCGTCGACCGGATCGAGGCGCGCCGGCGCGGCCCGGCAGGCTCGGCCTACCGCGATCTGCACCGGGGCGCCGCCAAGGACGCGGTGCGCATCCGCGAGGTGCTCGGGGTCATCGAGGAGGCGGTCCGCCTCGGCCGGGACGGCTTCAGCGAGCAGGACATGGAGGTCCTCGCCCGGATGCGGGAGATCCAGGACCACGTCGACGTCGCCCGCGAGGCCGACGCACTCCAGGCGCCCGGGCCGGGCCCGCGCAGCAGCATCAGCGATCTCTGCCCCGCCGCCTGGCTCGCCGTCCTCGCGGACCGGCTCGCTACGCCAGGTCCGTGAGCTCCTCCGCGTAGATCCGGGACAGCGGCTGCGGCCCGACGTACTGCTGGCAGTTGCAGCGGCCCGACTCGAAGCGGACCGGGTGCTTGGTCTCGTCCCAGGCGACCGGGACCTCGACGCGCTCGTGGCACAGGCCCTGTTTGTCGTGCTTGGCGAGGTGGTGGGCGCAGCCGCAGACGGGCTCCGGGGGCCGGTTGGCCGCCTCCAGGGCGAGCCGCTCCTGCCGGGCCGCCTCCAGGCGTTCCAGGCGGCGCTCATGGCGGGTGCGCAGGGCCGTACGGCCGGTGTCGGCCGCCCAGCCGAAGCCTCCCATCCAGAAGACTATGAGGACCCACCAGTACCATTCCATCGTTGCCGCCTTCCCCCTGAAAACCGTGCGACGTGCGTACGCGCGTTCAGGATAGGTGCGCGGGGGGCGAGAGCCGTAGGGCCCAGCGGCGGTGGGAGAACGCCTTGTTGAGGGCGATCAGTCCGGTGAGCCAGCACACCAGGCCCAGCCCCATCCCCAGCACCACCACTCCGTAGGTGTCGTCGCCCGGCCGGGCCCCCGCCGGGACCGCGACGCACACGGACAGGCCGACCGCGCACATCAGCCCGCCCGGCAGCAGCCACGCCAGGCTCAGCCCGGGGGCGCGCAGGGCCGCGTCGCACGCGGGGTCGCGGTCCAGCGCAGCCCACTGGAGCAGGAGTTCACGGATTCGGGCGTCCTTGCGCAGGCCCGCCACGATCGCCACGGCCGTCGGTACCAGCGCGCCCAGGCCGATCACCAGGCAGACCGTCCCGAAGAGCAGCGACAATACGTCCAGCGCCTCGGTGAAGGCGATGACCGCGGTCCCCACGAAGGCCCAGCCGGTGGCGAGCAGCACCGCCCAGCCCCAGTGCGCCGCGATCCGTCCCGGGCCCAACTGCCGTGCCACCAGGGTGTGCAGGACGTGCGCGCGGTCCCTGAGCAGCGCGTTCCGGTCGGGCCAGGTACGTATCCCCACCGGGGGCGGGGGCGGCGGCAGGGGCGTACGGAACGGCATGGACATGAGGTTACCGGCGCCTCCAAGAGCCCCTGCCGCCTGCTCGGTCGCCCGCCAGGCCGCGTCCGCCCGGTCGCCCGGCCGCCGGTCGCCGGTCGCCGTCCGCCCGGTCCGCTCGCCACCCGGTCGCCGCGCTCAGGCGCCCTCGTACGCCCGTCGCAGCCCGGCCACGTCCAGCTTCTTCATCTTCATCATGGCGCCGACCGCCCGGTTCACGCCTTCGCGGTCCTCACCCGACAGGATCTCGCGCAGGGCGCGCGGGACGATCTGCCAGGACAGGCCGTACTTGTCCTTCAGCCAGCCGCACGGGCCCTCCTGGCCGCCGTCGGCGGTCAGCTTCGCCCAGAGCTCGTCGACCTCCTCCTGGGACGCGCAGTCGACGGAGAGCGAGATGGACTCGTTGAAGGAGAAGTCCTGCTTGCCGCCGTTGAGCGCGGTGTAGTGCTGGCCGGCCAGTACGAAGTCGACGGTCATGACCCGGCCGGCCTGGTCGGGGAACGTCTCCGTGTACCGCGTGGTCTCGGCGATGCGCGAGTCCCCGCCGAAGACGGAGACGTAGAACCCGGCGGCCTCCTCGGCCTGGTCGTCGAACCACAGGAACGTCGTGATCTTCTGTGCGGACTGCGCGGACTGCACGGACTGCTCGGACATGGCTGCTGCCTCCCTCTCGGCCGGGCCGTCCGGCGGATACCGGCGGCTCGGGAAGGTAGACCGGCCCCCTCCACGAAACTCATCGGCGGCCACGAGAGGCCCCGGCCTCAGCCCTCCGCGCGCGCCCGCAGCAGCTCCCGCTCGCGCGCGTTGCGGGTCAGCTCGGCGGCGCGCGCGAACTCCGCGCGCGCCTCCTCCCCGCGCCCCAGGCGCTCCAAAAGGTCGCCCCGGACGCTCGGCAGCAGGTGGTAGCCGCGCAGCGCCGGATCGGCGGCGAGCGCGTCCACGAGCGCCAGGCCCGCCTCGGGGCCCTCGGCCATGGAGACCGCGACCGCCCGGTTCAGCTCCACCACCGGCGAGGGGGCGATCGCCGCGAGCGCGCGGTAGAGCGCGGCGATCGCCGCCCAGTCGGTCTCCTCGTACGAGGCAGCCTGCGCGTGGCAGGCGGCGATGGCGGCCTGGAGGGCGTACGGGCCGGGGGCGCCGCCGAGTTCACCCGCGCGGGTCAGCGCCGCGAACCCGCGCCGGATCAGCAGCCGGTTCCAGCGGGAGCGGTTCTGGTCGGCGAGCAGCACGGGCGCGCCCGTGGCGTCGGTGCGGGTGCCCGTCCGCGAGGCCTGGATCTCCAGGAGCGCGGCCAGCGCGTGCACCTCGGGCTCCTCGGGCATGAGCCCGGCCAGCACCCGTACGAGCCGCAGCGCGTCCTCGCACAGCGCCGGGCGCACCAGGTCGTCACCGGCCGTCGCCGCGTACCCCTCGTTGAAGACGAGGTAGATGACCTCCAGTACGGAGGCGAGCCGCTGGGCGCGCTCGGGGCCGCGCGGCACCTCGAACGGCACCCCAGCCTTCGCCAGCGTCCGCTTGGCCCGGGAGATCCGCTGGGCGACGGTCGCCTCCTGGGCGAGGAAGGCGCGGGCGATCTCGTCGGTGGTCAGCCCGCCGAGCAGGCGCAGCGTCAGGGCGATGCGCGCCTCGGTGGAGAGCACCGGATGACAGGCGGTGAAGATCAGCCGGAGGAGGTCGTCGTCGATCGTGTCCGGCTCCTCGGCCGCCGCGAACTCCGGCTCGGACACCGCCTCGTCGAGGTCCCGGCCGATCTCGGCGAGCTTGCGCGCGTAAGTCTCGCGGCGGCGCACCAGGTCGACGGCCCGGTGCCTGGCGGTGGCCGTGAGCCAGGCGCCCGGATTGTCCGGGACCCCTGTCTCCGGCCACCGCTCCAGGGCGGCGACCAGCGCGTCCTGCGCCAGCTCCTCGGCGATGCCGACATCGCGCACGATCCGTGTGACGGCGGCGATGACGCGCGGGGCCTCGATCCGGAAGACGGCCTCGACGGCGTCCTTTTCTGTGCTCACGGGCAGTCATGAGAACACCCGCGCGGCCCGGCGGCAATCGCCGTCCGCGAGCACGCCGCCGTCGGGCGGGCGGTCAGCCCTCGAAGATCTCGCGGATCTCGGAGGTGACCGTCCAGTGCTCCTCGTGGATCGTCAGGAACCGCTTGGCCCACTCGACCGCCTCGGCCATGTCCTTGCACTGCATGAGCGCGTAGCCGCCGACGACCTCCTTGGACTCGGTGAACGGCCCGTCGGTCGTCGAGAGCTTCCCGCCCGACCAGGTGACCCTGGTGCCCTGGGCGGTCGGGGTGAGCCCGGCGGTGTCGAGCAGGACGCCCGCCTTGGTCATCTCCTCGATCAGGGCGCCCATCCGCTGCATGAGCTCGGCGCTGGGGCCCTCGGCGGGGGCGTCGGCCTCGTTGATACGGACCATCGACAGGTAAGGCGGCACGGTGTGCTCCTCGGTACGTCCGGACCGGGGTCCGGAGGGTGGCTGCGGGGCCGTTCCCCGCCTCTCACCCTTACGTCGAACGGCCCGGCCCCGATTCGACACGGCCCGACGGTTTTCTCGGATCACCCCAGAATTTTTTCCGGAGTCCTGTCTCAGACGTAGTCCTCCAGGCGCGCCACCGCGAAGCCCTGCTCCTGGATGTGGCGCAGCATGTTCGCCGTCATCTCGGTCATCGTGTGGCCCTTGAGCTCACTCTTCCCCCGGAAGTGGGCCAGGATGATGTCCCCGGGGTGCAGCTTCTTGTCGCCGCGCTGGTACTGCATGTTCTGTATCTGCATCGACTCGCGCCACAGCACGATCGCCTGGATGCCGCACGCCTTGGCCGCCGCCCGCGTCGCCTCGTTCCAGTTGCCGTACGGCGGCCGGAAGAGCCGGGGCGCCTTCCCGTACTCCTTGCCCAGCTTCTCCTGCTGCCCGCATATCTGGTGCTGCTGCTGGGCGGCGGACTCGGTCCGCATGTTGGGGTGGGTGAGCGTGTGGTTCTGGATCGCGTTGCCGAGCTGCTGGAGCGGCTTGAAGTAGCCCTTGTCGCCGCTGATGGCCGCGTCGGTGAGGAACATCGTGAAGGGGATCTTCAGCTCCCGCATCATCTCGACGAACTTGGGGTCCTTCTCGGCCCCGTCGTCGAACGTCACGAAGACGATCTTCTGCTGGGTGGGGACGTCGCTGATCACCGGGACCTCGCCGGGCTTCGCCCGCACCGGTTTGCGCGCGGGCGGCGCCGGCGCCTCGGGCAGCGGCTTCAGACCCCACTTGCGGTACGCGGCCACGCTCGCGGCCCCGTCCTCGGCGCCGCCCGGGGCCGGGGCCGAGGCCGACGCGGAGGGCTGGGCGGGCGTACCGCCGCTCTTGTGCGGGCCGCCCCCGGAGCCGCCGTCCGAGGAGGAGCAGCCGGTGGCCAGCAGCACCCCGGACAGAACCAGACCCGCCGCCGCCACGCTCTTCTTACCCACTGTGAACCAACCGTCCGAACTGCCGACCGATACGCCCTCTGCGTACTGGTCGATGCAGATTTCAGGCCGGAGGTTCCACGCCGAGTGACTCGAAGCGCCAGCGGTGGACCGCCCTCGTCACCAACTTCCCGTCCGGCTCCGGCAGTTCGGGCAGCTCCGCGTCGTACGCCGCGTCCCACCAGGTGATCACCAGAACCCGGTCCCCGGGCGCCGCGAAGACCTCGCGGCGCACCGGCGCGTACGGCAGGGGCCGGCCCCGGGCCCAGGCGAGGAGCTCTGCGCCCCGGCCCTCGGCCGCCCGCGCCTCCCACATCAGCGCGACCGTCACGGGTACAGGTTCTCCTTGCTGACCTCGTGCACATGGTCGTGGTCGTGCGCGTGTGCGTGGCCCTGGGTGCCCGGCACATGAGGGTCCGTCACCGGAAGCGAGGAGTCCGCCGACAGGTCGAGGTCCGAGGCGGGCCGGTTGCGCGCCACCATCTCGGCGCCGAGCGCCGCCACCATGGCGCCGTTGTCCGTGCACAGCCCGGGGCGCGGCACCCGCAGCCGGATGCCGGCCTTCTCGCACCGCTCCTGGGCGAGCGCGCGCAGCCGCGAGTTGGCCGCGACCCCGCCGCCGATCATCAGATGGTCCACGCCCTCGTCCTTGCAGGCCCGGACGGCCTTGCGGGTGAGGACGTCGACCACGGCCTCCTGGAAGGAGGCGGCCACGTCCCGGACCGGCACCTCCTCGCCCGCGTTGCGCTTCGCCTCGATCCAGCGGGCCACGGCGGTCTTCAGCCCCGAGAAGGAGAAGTCGTACGCCGGGTCGCGCGAGCCGCTCAGACCGCGCGGGAACGCGATCGCCTGCGGGTCGCCCTCCTTGGCGAGCCGGTCGATCACCGGGCCGCCGGGGAAGCCGAGGTCGAGCACGCGCGCGATCTTGTCGAAGGCCTCGCCCGCCGCGTCGTCGATCGTCGCGCCCATGGGCCGTACGTCCGCGGTGATGTCGGGCGCCAGCAGCAGCGAGGAGTGGCCGCCGCTGACCAGCAGCGCCATCGTGGGCTCGGGCAGCGGCCCGTGCTCCAGCTGGTCCACGCAGATGTGCGAGGCCAGGTGGTTCACCCCGTACAGCGGCTTGTCCAAGGCGTACGCGTAGGCCTTGGCGGCCGAGACGCCCACGAGCAGCGCGCCCGCGAGGCCGGGGCCCGCCGTCACCGCGATGCCGTCGAGGTCCCGGGCGGAGATCCCGGCCGTCTTCAGGGCGCGCTCGATGGTGGGGACCATCGCCTCCAGGTGCGCGCGCGAGGCGATCTCGGGCACCACACCGCCGAACCGGGCGTGGGTGTCCACGCTGGACGCGACGGCGTCGGCGAGCAGCGTCGTGCCGCGCACGATGCCGACGCCGGTCTCGTCGCAGGAGGTCTCGATGCCGAGTACCAGCGGTTCGTCAGCCATCAGTCAGTCTCTTCTGTTTCTCGGTCGTGTTCCTGGACGATCAGGCGCATCACGAGCGCGTCCACATTGCCCGGCTGGTAGTAGCCCCGCCGGAATCCGATGGGTTCGAAGCCGAAGCGCTCGTAGAGCTTCTGGGCGCGTGTGTTGTCCACCCTCACTTCGAGCAGGACCTCGTCGCACTCGAAGGCGGTGGCGTGCTTGAGCAGGTCGGTCAGGAGCCGGGCGCCCAGGCCCGTGCCCCACTGGTCGCGGGCCGCGGCGATGGTCTGGACGTCACCGAGGCCGCCGGCGGCTGCGAGGCCCGCGTAGCCGACGAGCCGGCCCGAACCGTCCTCGGCGACCACATAGCGGCGGGTGGCGCCCGGTCCCCTGGCGTGCGCGAGCTCCGACCAGAACATCCCCGCCGACCAGGCGTCCTCGGGGAACAGGTCGTGTTCGAGCGCGAGCACCGGTTCTATGTCCCACCAGCGCATCTCGCGGAGCACCACGCTCACCGCGGGGTGACCACCTTGTAGTTCTTGGGCACCTGCGCGTCCGGGCGGCGCAGATACAGCGGTGTGGGCGGCAGGAACCCGGCGCCCGCCGCGAGCCGCTCGGCCGCCAGCGCCGCGAGCGCCGCCGCCGACTGGTGCTCGGGCCCGCGCGCGTCGGCGAAGACCTCGGGGTAGAGCAGCGCGCCCGCGCCGACCGCCGGCGCCCCGGCGACCTGCTCGGCGATGTCGGCGGGCCGGTCCACGGACGGCTCGCCCGCACGGGTGCGGAAGTCGTCGTAGCGGGCCCAGTAGACCTCCTTGCGGCGCGCGTCGGTGGCCACCACGAACGGCTCCTCGATACCGGAGGCGTAGGCGAGGCCGTCGAGCGTGCACAGGCCGTGGACGGGGACGCCGAGCACGGAGCCGAAGGTGGCGGCCGTCACCAGACCGACGCGCAGGCCGGTGTACGGGCCGGGGCCGACCCCGACGACCAGATCGGTGACGGCGTCGAGCTTGAGCCCGGCGTCCGCGAGCACCTGGTGGACGGCGGGCAGCAGCAGCTCCCCGTGGCGGCGGGCGTCCACCCGACTGGTCTCGGCGACGACGTCGGTGCCGTCGTGCAGGGCGACGGTCACGGCGGGAGTGGCGGTATCAACGGCGAGCAAGAGCACGCGAACAGCCTACGGCCACGGCGCCGGGGGCACGGCGTCCCGTCCCCGCCGCCACCGGCTGCTACCGTCAGCCGCAGATATGACCGCAGGCTTGTACGCCTTGCGGCCGGTACGGACGAAAGGGGCGAGCCAGGTGGCAAGGAGCAGCTCGGGATTTGTGGCCGGGCTCACCGCGGCGGCGCTCGCGGTGGTCGGCTTCCTCGCCTATCAGGCGTCGGCGAACGCCCCGTCCAAGGCCGACCTGGCGGCCCCCGGGACCACCGTCTCGCCCGCCCCCAGCTCGTCGGCCGCGGTGCCGCCCGCGGGGAAGACGCCCGCGAGGAACCCGGCGGCGCTGCCGCCGAACTCGGGCGTCGGCCCGCGTGTCGTCTACTCGCTGGGAGCCAAGCGCGTCTGGCTGGTGGGCACCAAGACCCTCAAGGGCCTGCCGCCCAAGTCCTTCGAGGTCATGCCGTCGGCCGTCAGCCCCAAGCCCGGCAACTACGCGGTGACCTCGCGCGCGGCCTCCGTCCCCGGCTCGGACGGCGTGCCGATCGAGCACGTGGTGCGGTTCGCCACCGTCGACTCCGTGACCATCGGCTTCAGCGCGGCGGTCGACGGGAAGCTGGCCAGCCCCGCCCCGGGCAAGCGCACCGGCGGCATCCGGATGAAGCGCGAGGACGGCAACGCGCTGTGGACCTTCGCCACGATCGGCTCGAAGATCGTCGTGGTGCCGTAACCGCAGCCGCGAAGCCCCACCGGCGTACCGCGAGAAACACCCGAACGAGTGATACGGGTCAGGCGGCGTCGCGGCGCTCGCCGCTCTCCTCGGCCGGCTCCGGCGGATCGCCCGGGCCGGCCCCGTCCGTCCCGGTCCGCTCCGGCGGCGTGGAGACGGCGTTCGCCGCCGCGCAGGAGGCCAGCAGATCGTTCATGGACACACCCTGCGTGCGCCGCGGCTGCGCTGCGCGCTCCGACACGGTCATGGCGGCCTCCCGGCTCCTGGAGAAGGCGTGGTTAGGTAGACCTAACCAGGTCTCTCCTCCCATGTGACCACGGGCGGCGGGACCCGCGCAACATTTTGCCGACGGCTTGTCGGAACGTACGCCTGCCACGCGCCCCGCCACACCCCCGGCGACTACAGGGCGTCGACCCCGGCGCCCGACCAACGGGTACCCAGACCGGTCACGGTCACCACCCGCCGGTCGTCGTCCGTCTCGCCGACCACCCGGTCGATGACCACGTGCAGCCGGTCGTCGGAGAGCTCCTCCACCTTGCCGTCGCCCCACTCCACGACGACCACGGAGTCGGGCAGCGAGACATCGAGGTCGAGGTCCTCCATCTCGTCCAGACCGCCCCCGAGCCGGTACGCGTCCACGTGCACCAGGGCCGGGCCGCCGGTCAGCGACGGGTGGACACGGGCGATCACGAAGGTCGGGGAGGTCACCGCGCCGCGCACGCCCAGGCCCTCGCCCAGGCCGCGCGCCAGCGTCGTCTTGCCCGCGCCGAGCTCACCGGTGAGCAGGACGAGATCGCCGGGGCGGAGCAGTTCGGCGATACGGCGGCCCAACTCCTGCATCTCGGCGGGCGAGTCGAGGGTGAGCCGGGTCATGGCCTCAGTGGCCTGGGTGTGCGGTGCTTCCATACGTGCCAACGTTAGTCGCCTCCGGCACCGCGCCGATGCGCACCAGGAGGTCCGCGAGCCGGTCGGTGACCGTCTCGGGGTGCTCCAGCATCACCAGGTGCCCGCCGTCGGGCACGATGACCAGCTCGGCGTCGGGCAGCAGGTCCGCGATGGACTCGCTGTGCGAGCTGGGCGTGACCAGGTCGCGGTCGCCCGCCAGGACGAGCGCGGGCACCTCGGCGAAGACCTGGAGCGCCGCCTCCTTGTCGTGGTCGTCGAAGGCCGGGTAGAACTCCGCCACCACGTCGATCGGCGTCCCCTCGATCATCCGCTCGGCGAACCGGGCCACCGCCGGGTCCACGTCCCGGGAGGAGAACGAGTACCGCTTGATCATCCCGGCGAAGAGGTCCGCCGTGGCCCGCCGTCCCCGCTCCACCAGCTCCGCCTGCGAGCCGAGCGCCCTGAGCACCCCGGGCAGCACGCGGCGCACCACGTTGACCCCGGCCACCGGCAGGCCGTAGCTGACCTCGCCCATCCGGCCGGAGGAGGTGCCGACGAAGGCGACGCCGACGACCCGGTCGCGGATCAGCTCCGGGTACTGGTCGGCGAGCGCCATCACCGTCATCCCGCCCATCGAGTGCCCCACGAGCACCAGCGGCCCCTCGGGAGCCGCCGCGTCCAGGACCGCCTTGAGGTCGCGGCCCAGCTGGTCGATGGTGACGGGCCTGCCCTGCGCCTGGCCCTCGCCGCGCGCCGAGCGGCCGTGGCTGCGCTGGTCCCAGTACACGGTCCGCACGACCCCGCGCAGCGCCGCCCGCTGGAAGTGCCAGGCGTCCTGGCTCAGACAGAAGCCGTGCGAGAAGACCACGGTGACGGGCGCGGGCGCCTTGCGGCCGAACAGCCGCCGCTTGCGCGCCCCGTTGGCCTTGGCGGACGGCTCGGCCTCGTCGGTCTCGTAGTAGAGCGCGGTGCCGTCGTCGGCGTAGGCGCGCCCCGGCGTGCCGCGCAGCGCGCCGTACGGGCCCGTCGCGTCCAGCGCCAGACGCGCCTTCTTGCGCATCCCCCGCCCGACGGTGAGCCGCTCGACCGCGACCCCGGCGGCGGCCCCCGCCGCCACCACGCCTATCGCGGCGCCGGCCAGACCCGCCCGGCGCCAGCTGCCCGCAGCCGCCCGCACCACGTCCCCCGTGCTGGTCTCGCTCACCGTGCCGCTCCTTGTGGTCCAGGTCCCTGTGGTCGCCCCCCGCGGATCCGGCCGCCGGGGGTTCAGCCGTGGGAACTCTCGTTCAGATAGACGCGGGGTACCCGCGAACCGATCCGGGTGACGATCTCGTACGCGATGGTGTCCGCCGCCCGCGCCCAGTCCTCGGCGCTGGGCTCGCCCCGGTCCCCGGGCCCGAACAGCACCGCCTCCGCGCCCGCCTCCACGGTGTCCCCGTCGAGATCGACCACGAACTGGTCCATGGCGACCCGTCCCGCCACGGTCCGCACCTTCCCGCCGAGCAGCACGGGCCCGCGCCCGGAGGCGTGCCGCGGGATGCCGTCCGCGTACCCGAGCGGAACCAGCGCGAGGCTGGTCTCCTCCCTGGTGACGTAGTGGTGCCCGTAGCTGACGCCGTGCCCCGCCGGGACCTGCTTGGCCAGCGCCACGGACGCGGCGAGCGTCATCACCGGCCGCAGCCCGAAGTCGCCCGGGGCACCGAGCTCGGGCGCGGGGCTGACGCCGTACATGGCGATACCGGTCCGTACCAGGTCGAAGTGGGACTCCGGGAGGGTGAGGGTGGCCGGGGAGTTGGCGATGTGCCGCACCTCGGGCTCGATGCCCGCCTTCTCGGCGTACGCGACCAGCTCGCGGAAGAGGGTGAGCTGGGCGGCGATGGAGGGGTGGCCGGGCTCGTCGGCGCAGGCGAAGTGCGACCAGAGGCCGGTGACACGGACCTCCGGGGCGGCCAGGGCCGCCTGGACCAGCTCGGGCCAGTCCGCGGGCTGGCAGCCGTTGCGCCCGAGCCCGGTGTCGGCCTTGAGCTGGATCCGGGCGACCCGCCCGGCCGCGCGGGCGGCCTCGGTGACCTCCCGCAGCGCCCACATCCCGCTCACCGACACATCGATGTCGGCCTCGATGGCCTCGCGCCAGGGCCCGCCGGGCGTCCACAGCCAGCACAGCATCCGCCCGCCGATCCCGGCCGCCCGCAGCGCCAGCGCCTCGTGCGGGGTGGCGGTGCCGACCCAGGCGGCGCCCGCCTCGATCGCGGCCCGGGCGCAGGGCAGCGCGCCGTGCCCGTACGCGTCCGCCTTCACGACGGCCATGAGCTGCGCGCCGGGGGTACGGGCGCGCAGCGCACGGACGTTGGCGCGCAGGGCGGCCAGATCGATCTCGGCGCGGGCTCGGGTGTGCACGGTCTGCGTCATCGCGGTCATCGCGCCAAGTCTCTCAGAGCTCCGCCCCCGCCTCAGGCGCCGGGCCGGTGCCCCCAGATGTGGACCGGGTCACCCTTGCGCAGCACGCCCCACAGCCGCTTGGCGTCCGAGTACGTCAGATTGACGCATCCGCGTGAGCCGACGGTGGAGTAGATGTTGTCGTAGATCGCGTGGAACGCCTGTCCTCCGCTGAAGAACTGGGCGTACGGCATGGGCGCGTTGTAGATGGTGGACCAGTGGTTCTTGTGCCGCCAGTAGACGGGATAGGTGCCGGTCCGGGTGGCGAGACCGGGCCGTCCGCTGCGGATCGCCACGGGGCCGAAGGTGACGTTCGCCTTCCCGCCGCCCTTCCCCTGCACCCACATGATCTGCCGGTCGAGGTCGACGCAGGCGGTCCTGGCCGCGCGGGCCCGGCAGCGGCCGGCGGCGTCGGGGCGGGCCCGAGCGGCGAGCAGCCGCATGGTGCCCCAGGTGGCGGGCCCGGCGAAGCCGGTGTCGGGACGGATGCCATGGGTGGTCTGGAAGCCGCGGATCGCGGCGCAGTCGGCGACGGACTGCTTCCCGTCGACGCCCAGCCCCAGCCACCGCTCGACCTGGCGCTGATACGGCCCGGCCTGCCGGCTGCACGCGGTGGAGCCGACCTCGTCGCGGGGCACGTACTCGACGAGCCGCTCCGCCCCGGCGCCCGGCGCGACGGGCTCGACGGCGTCCTCGGCGGCGGTGGGCTGATACACGAGCGGCGGCAGCGCCTGGTCCGGGGTGTCCATGGGGTACTCGGGCTTCCCCGGGGCACGCGGCTCACCGGGCACGAGGGAGCCGAGGGCGACGGCCTCGGC
>NZ_JBJHPC010000166.1:0-12703 GCF_045257485.1 Streptomyces sp. YS-3
GGCGGCGGCGGCGGCTGGGACGGGGGACGAGCCGGAGGCCTACGCGCGGATAACGGCATGCACCGAATCTAGCCGCCAGAGCCGACCCTGGTTTGCTGCTTCCAACAGCGGCTCGCCGACAATGGCTTGATCGGCGAGCTGCGCCCCCTCTTCCGGACCTTCGTCGGTCCAATCGGGCGCCAAATAACCCCGGCCCCCACGTCCCCGAGCCGGGCGTACCGGCATCAACAGCATCGGTCTCAGCCGAAGCGGCTGCATCACCAGGTCGATGGCGATGTTTGTTATCGTTCAGGATGCTCGATTTGCATAGCTGAGGGAGGTCGGCGGGTGTCCGCTGTGGACTTCTGCGCCCACGTCGCCACCCGCGGCGATGTACTCGGAGCTGGCCTCGGCACTGGTCCTGTCGGCTGGGAAGCCGCTTTGGGGGAGACCTTCCTCGACGTTCCCAATGGCGGCCTGATGCGGCGGGACTATGGCCTCGTAGAAATAAACTTCTCACCGGAGAAGCCAGGGAAGCAGACAGAGATGTCCTGCTTCGGCTTCGGAGTTAAAGTTGCGCGACTGCTGTTCGACCAGTCGCCGAACACCGTGCCGCCACCGCTCACGCGGGAGTACGGGGAATTCGCACCCCGAGTCACCTTGAAGGAACTACAGGCCGCTGTCATGGCCTTGGGCCACACGATCGAACGTGACAAGGACAACACGTCACGAGACATGGACCGTTACCGCGTATCCGGATCCACTGCCCGCATTCACGTGATCGTCGACCCTGACCCGTACGGCTCAGGAGACCCTGATCCAGACGGGCCCCACGCGGGCGACGTCTGGTCCATCGACGTGTGGTGACCGGACGACGGAGACCTCGATAGCGGGGCGGCTTGTTGTGGGGCTGGCCATGCCCGGAGATACCCGGGCATGGCTGCTTTGCAACCTGCGGCTTGCACCCAAATCTGACTGGGAGAAACCATTGAGTACGGGAGACCTCTGGTGGGCACGCGAAGACGTCGTATGTCTGAGCATTACGCGAGACCGGACAGTCGCTGAGGTCCTTACCGCCTACGGAGCAAGTCAGGACGAAGCTGAGCATCTGACCCTGCAGCAGGCGCGCGATACTTTCCCTGGCGACTCTGGCGTCGTCTTGCGCGCCGGCCAAATCGAGACATGGGCATTCTGCCACGAAGCCATCGGCGAGCCCGAAGGGCACAAGGAGGCTATCCTTGCCAAACTTTCGGAGGGGACAGAGACGGTCCTGTATTTCGCCGCAAACGGTATGACGGTTGTTCATCGCCTGGTCGACGGCAGCGAAATGGAGAGGTTCGAGCCGGGCAACCCGCACACCCTCCGTGCCAGCGGCCAGAATCCCCTATGGGACTCCATTCACAGCCTCACCTCTCATCCCACGAGCGAGCAGATCGTCCGGGGGATCGAAAGCTACCTGTCCGTCCGGATCGACAGTTTCACGCTGAGTGGCCCGTTGACTACCGTTCGTCTGCGTAATGACCAACGCGTCCCGATTCACGTGCAGGACACACGCCCGACGGACCAGAACGTCACGCGCAGAGCGGGACTCGGCGGCCTGTTGGGTTCCTTCCAGCCGGATGACATCACCTGGCCCAAGAAGCAAGAGACCGATGGCAGCGAGAAATGAGAGCCGTGCAGCGAACCCCCACCAGGGCAGGGCGACAAAGTTGAGCGCGCTCGCGCCGAGTAGGCATCGGTCCACGCAGTGGCACGGAGCATCCGGCATGGGGCCTACCCGGCTAACGCTGAGCTGTTCCAAGCAGAACTGCCTGGGCGGCGGTGGTGCGTCAGAGCCCCCAGGTCTGCTCCCATACGTCTTCGCAGGAGACCTCGCTGAGGTCAGTGTACTCGACCTCGTCGCATAGGCCCGGAGCCGGAGGGGGCAGGACAAGCGGAGCAGTTTGCCTGCTACTTCACCGCTACCGCTACCGCCGCCTTCGGTTCCGACACCGGCGGTAGCGGAACGCGGGACAATGCGATGGTCGCGAAGACGTTCGGTCAGCCTGGTCTCTCGAAGCCCTCTGGGGGGTGTGCTTTACCGGAGGTACCGCGGCTGCTCCCGACCGGCGACGGCGACTGGACTGGGCAGGCGTCCCGCAGGCGGTCGAGCTGGTGCCGCAACATGGCCCGTCAGGAACCCCTTCCAGGAGCTGGCTCCAGCCGCCGAAGCGTATGCGGTGGGGAATGGCGATCAGATCACTGACCGCGCCATGCCGCCCACGGAGTTGGTCTGCGGGATGGGCCTGGCCGCGTACGTGCGAAGTGGCCGCGGGCCCGGCGTGCCGTCTGAGACGGTGCCTGCACGCTACGCGCAGCGAGAGCGCGCAGACGCACGTGGCACGCGTAGCGCGGGGCTGAAGGTCGCCCCCGGCCGATGATGCGGTTCAGAGGGGGCCGGCAACGCGTATGGGGCATTGTTCACGAGTTGCCGACGTCGTGGGTCGATGAGCGCGGGAGTGGTGGCGGTCAGGTCGTTGTTCTCGACTTCGGGAGCCCCCCACGCTAGTACCCGAAGGGCACATGTACCGGTGCAACCAGACTCTGGGGCCCCGCAGCGTAGATCGCGCTGTAAGCCTCGGCGTTAGCTGTGCCCGGGGCCGGTGGCGTGTAGCGGGTCAGCCTGCGCTGTACGACCAGGTTACGGACGCTCGTTTCATCTCCAGCGGTGCGCCGATGGCCTGGAACGCTGCCGGTGAAAGTTCCAGGTCGTTATCACCTGGGCCGCCCATGCTCTGGTCGACCACCTGTACTTTGACGGACTGCCCGGACGAGCCGACGACCGCCAATGTTCGGCCGCACGCCCCGCCCCCGGCGAACACGGCTGGGCTGACTGCCGCGACCATTTCGTTGTCGTTGCTGGCCCAGCCGCAGGCGTCGAGGTCGAAGTTCTTCCAGGTGGCGGTCCCCTGAAACGAGGTGGGAGCGCCGTGGGCCGGGAGGAGGTGGCGGATGTGTCGTCCGGCTTGCGTGGTCGTCGTGGCTTCCCGGCTCTGTGCCACGGATAAGGCCGTTGTGGGGCCCAGAAGGGCCGTCGCGGCGAGGGAGGAGGTAACTGCTCTGCGGCGCCAGCCACGCCAGAGTCGGCTCACCAGGGTGGTCCTTTCCATGCAGCCCGATAGTGAGCCCATCAAAGGCGAGCCGGCCGGCGATGCCGCGGACCGTCACCCGGGAGTGAGCGTGGCAATGCGCTGCACCGCTCAGCGTATTCACCGACGGGTGGCCCCCAGCCGTTCACCAGGTGGCGGTGATTCTTGGCAGATCCTGGCCTGGGCCCCGGCGGGCGGGACCTGTATGAGCGGCCCGTACACGCGGCTGTGCGGGCGCTCTGGCGCGCCGTTGGGGAGCCCGTCGTATTCAGGGCGGGGTGGCGGCAGCCGCTCAGTGGCCCCCCTGCGGTCCGAGGAGCGCCGCGGCCGGGAGCGGCTCCCGCCGTCGGCGGAGTGGATCGTCCAGCATGGTCGGTCCGGCCGGCGTGGTCAGGAGGGCTGTCGGCCGGGGGTCTTCGCCGGGGTCGTCGGCCAGTTCGATGACTGCGGTGATGGGTTTGCCGACCGGTTGGCGGTGCACGCAGAAGGTCTGGGACACGGCCATGGCGATTTCCAGGCCGTCCTGGCCGATGCGTTGCGGGTCGGCTGCCTGGATGGAGGGGAGTGTGGTGCTGCTGTCCCACACGCTGATCTGAACGGCGCCGTCACAGATTTCCAGGTCCAGCAGGCTCGGGCCGGGCGCGTATTTGCGGGCATTGGTGACCAGCTCGCTCGCCACCAACTGCCGGATGCCCATCGCCCGGGCTGACACCGGCAGGCCGTGCACGGCCTGCACGGAGGTAAGGAAGTCGCGGGCCATGTCGCGGGCCTCGGCGATCTGCGCACTGCCCTCGAACACGGCGCCGGCCCTGACCGGAAGGTCGACAAGCGGCTCCTGGCCCTCGCTTGGGGCAGCAGTATCCACGGACCCGCCTCACTTCCGAAGCGCCGAGCAGTGCCTATCCCGCCTACCCATGGAGCATCACAGCACGCGTAAACCTACGCGATCCGTTTCCAGAAATCTGCTGCGGGTATTGCCACCTGGGCGGTCGCAACCGGTGCGACGGCGATCAGCGTCCCGACCAGGACGCGCACCAAACGTTGTTTGAGCATCCAACTCTCCTGTGGGGGCCCTCTCGACCCGGGGGAAGACCGCGTTGCTGTCTCCGCCGCCCCAGGTATCCCGCAGGGTGTCGGACGTTGTGCGTTTCTCCTGCTGCGGCGGTTGCGGTCAATCCTGAGAGGGATGTCCGCCTCGGACTGTGACACTGGCGCCCCGGATGTGACCCGCATCTCACCGTTGCGACACACGACTGTGAATGGACGCAGGGCCCGGGGCGCCAGCGGCGGGTGTCCTGGAAGGCCCACGGCGGGGTGGGCCGCGCCGGGCTCGGGCGTGCTGCCCGGCGGTGATCGCCGGGCAGCACGCGCAGGGGCCTACGGTTCGTCGTCCCAGCCGAACTCGGTTCTCGGCGGTCATGAGCTTCCTGACTTCCGAGCCGCCGGGCACGGTCAGCGGGGACACCAACCCCGACGGCACCGCATCGTCTGGTTCGGTCTCCAGCGCGCCCAGCATGGCCGCTGCCCATTCGTTGTGTGCCTCGCCTGTGCGGCGCCGTGCGGAGTCGCCGGGCCGCGTCGGCGCGCGTGCGCTCGTACTCCTGGAAGCCGTCCTGGACCCCGAGGAAGATCTCGCTAAAGGCCAGGTAGCCCTGGCTGATCAGCGGTGAGTCGCGCAGTTCCTCGATGAGGAAGTAGTAGGCGCGCAGGTCTTCTGTCTCCAGCACGGCGAAGTCGGTCATACGGGTGTGGAACGCCTCGGCGTCGAAGAACCGGGCCGTGACGCGGTCCGCGTACGCGGTGAAGACCGGCTCGATGTGCGCGGTACGCATCTGATTGCGCTCGGCGCGGGACAGCGCCAGCCAGCGCGGCGTGACGGCATAGGTCAAGACGATGCCGTACTTCATGAGACCCCCGATCCATGTGAGGCTCTGCCAGGGTGGCGGACGTCACCGACAGCCGCTTTGCCTGGAGTTGAGCCCCGACAAACACTTGCTAACACCGTTTACTTGCGGGCAAGCTAAAGTTATAGGTGTTCACTTTGTCAACCGGGGTCAGCTCTGCAGCATCACTCCCCACTCCTCCCGTACGCCGCGAAAGGCCACCGTGACCAGCCCAGCCAGCCCCAGGCGCCGTCACCGGCCCCGCGAGCACGCACTCGACGAAATCCAGCGCACCGCGCGGCAGCTGCTCGTCGAGCAGGGGACGGCAGCCGTCACCCTGCGGGCCATCGCCCGCCAGATGGGTATGACGGCGCCCGGCCTCTACCGCTACTACGCCAGCCACCACGAGCTGATCCAGGCACTGACCTCCCGCCTCTACGACGAACTGGCCACCACCCTGGCCACCGCGCGCGATGAGCACCCCGCCTCGGAGCCGGGGCAGCGGATGAGGGCGGTCTGCCGGGAGCTGCGTCACTGGGCTCTCATGCATCCCCGCGAGTTCGGCCTGCTGTTCGCGAAGCCGCTCACGGACGCCGACACCGCACCCGGCAACGCCTCCCACGACCCCGGCTGGCGCTTCGGCGGCGTCATCCTGGAGCTGATGGTGCAGCTGTGGCACCGCGGCGGCATTCGGCCGCCCGCGAACCTCGACGGCGAGTGGATCGCCCAACTCGAAGAGGTGCGCGAGCACTTGGAAGGCGAAGACGTCCCGCTGGAGGTCATCTACGTCTTCGTCGCCTGCTGGGCCCGGCTCTTCGGCGCGGTCGCCGTCGAAGCCTTCGGTCACCTCAACTTCGCCTTGACCAACCCCGAGCCCCTCTTCGAGCACACCCTCCAAGACATTCTGACTGACCTGGGCGACCCCACGGGATGAACCGCCGACCTGGCCGGCGTGCCGGGCGGCCAAGGCCCCCGATGACCGGGGGTTTGCCACCAAAGGTGAGCTGGCCAAAGCCACGGTCCGCCGCTGCCTGGCGTCCGGCCTCCCGGCAGCCTGGGTGACCGCAGACGAGGCATACGGACAGGACTGGTCCTTCCGTCGGTGGGTGTGGCGGGTGGAGGGTGAGTCCGGTGTCGGTGAGGAATGACCACGGGAGTTGTGGGTTGGTGTTGATGCGGTGGATGCCTTGTTCGGTGGCATCCGCGACGTCCGCGAGGTGGTCGCCGACAAGGTTGGCGAGTTCACGTTTCTTGAGCGATGACCACAGCAGTTCCACCGGGTTGAGCTCGGGCGCGTAGGCGGGTAGCCGATCGAGGGTGAGCCAGTCCTGTTAGGCGACCTACGCCCGCTTCGCCCGGCTTCAGTGGGCAGACAAGCCGTCCCGGACCAGCACCACTCGCTCACCCGGCATGCCGCAGGAGCGGGGTCCGTCCTCGGGGCGCGTAGGTGCGGCGGCTCTGCGGGAGCAGGGAAACTCCTGATTCGTCGAGGGCGACGGTCCAGGCACGTATGTTCACTGCCCTTTTTTGATGCGCGGCCACTTGTGCGCGACCCAGCAGGCGATCTCGGAGTCGTCCCGCTCGACCGCCCGCCGCTCGGGCCGCTGGAGACTCCATCCGAGCCTGCCGGTCAGCAGCCGCCACACTGACGCCCTCGACAGCGGGACGGGAACGGACAGAGCCCGGCCCTGCGCGGCCGGGCTCCCTGGATCTGACGGTGCTCAGGCAGCGAGACGAGTGCCGCGGCGCCACACCGCGCGAGTGTTGAGGGTGTCGGTGATGGTGGTGGTGGGGTCGCCGTCAACCAGGAGCAGGTCGGCGCGCAGGCCCTCGGCGATCCGGCCGCGGTCGGAGAGATGGAAACGGCGGGCGGTCGTGGCAGTGCCGGCGCGCAAGGCAGCCGACGGGGTCAGACCGGCTTGGACGAGGTACTGCAGTTCCTGGTGGACACTGGCGCCGTGGGCGAGGCCGCCCAGGAACGGCAACGGTTGGGAAGCGTCGGTGCCCGCCAGCAGGTCCACCCCGGCGTCGGCGAGGGCCCTGATGCTGTCGAGGACATCCTGGAGCTTGCCCTGGGGGTAGTGTCCGAAGCAGGAGCGCAAGGTGACGTCCCAGTCGGCGTCCAAGCGGGAGGCCACCCGCGGGTCGTCTGCCAGGTCACTGCCGGTGATGCCCATCATGGAGGCGTTCAGCACGGTGCAAGGCACGACGAACATACCCGCCTCCTTGATCAGCGTGACGATCTCGTCGGTGGGGGGATCGACGAACAGGTGGACAAGGCCGTCGACCCCCGCTTCGATCGCCATGCGGGTGGCGTCGATGGTCAGTGCATGGGCAACGGTCAGCGCGCCGTGCTTCTTCGCCGCGGCGACGCCGGCGTTCAAAGTGGCCTGGTCGAGCATGGGCAGGCCCGGGTGCCCCTCGACGCTGCCGTCGTCGATCATGAACTTGATGTAGTCCGAGCCACGCGCGATCAGCTGCGGGATGGAGGCCGCCGCGGCCTCGGGGCTGGTGGCGTCAGGGCGGTAGGGCGGCTCGCCCCGAAGCCCGCCTCTCGGGCCGCCTCCGGTGGGCTTGCCCGGGTGGAACCCCTCGGGGAACAGCTCGCTGGGGTGGCCGCCGGGCGGGGTCAGAGCGAAGCCGGAGGAACGCACGTCGGCGACGGAGTCGTCCTCGCTGATCACGCCGCGCCGGTCGCGGGTGTTGACGCCCTGCATCTCCAGCTCGGTGGTGACGCCGAACTTCAGGGCCAGCGCGAGGGAGTTGCGATCGGTGTGGACGTGAGCGTCGATCAGGCCCGGCAGCAGCGTCGCCCCGGCCCCCTCGACGATTTCGGCCCCGGCCGGGGGCCGGCCGCCGACCTGGACGATCCTGCCGCCTTGGATGACGACGGTGGTGACGCCTAGCGGCTTCTCACCGTCGAAGACCTGCGCGCCGGTGATGGCGGTGGTGCTCATGGTCGTGCCTCGCTTCTGGTGGACTAAGTCAATCGATACCTTAAGTCATATACATATGAAGGTGCATGTCAATTGGTTGTGTGTAGATTTGGAGCGTGAACAGCCAAGGTCCGCCTGTGCCCGCCGACGATGACTCGCTGCTCGACAACGTGGGGCCTGCGCTGTCCCGGCTGCGTCGGCGGGTCGGCTCCGGGCGCGGGGACCTGACCCGAAACATCGTCCTGAACGTCGTCGGCGACGCAGCGGGCCGGATCACGGTAGGCGGCGTTGCCGAGAAGATGGGCGTCGCCCAGCCTGTCGCGAGCCGTGCCATCGCCGCGTGCATAGCGGAGGGCTTGCTTCGCCGCGTCGCCTCCCAACAGGACGGACGCAGTAGCCTGCTGGAACTCACCGACGCGGGAGAGTCGGCGCGCAGAGGTTACGCCGCTGAGCAGCGTCGCGCCTTTGAGGACATCACCGCGCACTGGGACAGTGCGGACCGCATGCAGTTCGCGCGCTTCCTCACCCGCTACGCCCAGGACGCGAGCGCCTGGACAGCCCGCGGCGGGTCGAACGGCAGCGGGTCGGAAGACTGAGCCGACCGCTCATCGACGGTCGGGGGCGCCCCTCGACCGCGCGAGCCGCCGTGCCAGCGAATTAGACCCGAGGTGACCTGGCCGTCATCGGTCGCGGTCGGCCACTCCTCCAGGCTGCCCGTCTCGCCACCACGCCGGCGATTCCGACTGGCCTGCGAACAACGTTGGTGGGCAGGACAACAAGCCCCGAAAGCGCGTGGGGCGCGGCTCTCGACACGCCGCGTATGTCTTCTCGGCGCCGACCAGGGCGACGGGCCGCCGCCCTTCCGGCGAGCTGGTCATCAGCTTGTCCGGCCCTGGCTCGGCTCGCTGGCCGTGGCTGCGGTGGGGTTGATCTCGGGCGGGCGTTGGCGGGCGAGAGCGGTGGCGGCCAGGGCGGTGACCGCCATCGCGGCGATGCCGACCAACGCTGCGGTGGTGTAGGCGTGGTCGTTGGGGAAGAGATGACCGGTGTCGGTGGCCAGGACCAGGCCGCCTATCGCGCTGCCCAGGGAGTACCCGACGCTGCGGACGACGTAGTTGAAGCTCATCGCGCTTGACGTCTCGCTCTTGGGTGTGACGGCCAGGATGACGCCGGGCATGGCGGCTGAGAAGCTGCCGACGCCGAAGCCCAGCACGCCCATCTCGACGAGCAGTTCGGCCAGGTTCGACCGGGCCACGGCGAAGAGAACGAACCCGCCCCCGACGATGACGGCGCTGCCGGCCAGGAGCACGGGTGCGTCGATCAGCGTCCGTACCCGGGACGTGAGTCTGCCGGCGACGAACCCCAGCACCGAGAACGGGACGAGGACCAGCCCGGCGACGAAGGTGGTCAGCCCGAAGCCGTAGCCGGCGCCGTGGGGCGTCTGCGCGTACCGCGTGATGAGCGTGAGCAGGAGGTACATGCCGCTCCCGCCGACGAACATGGCGATGTTCGCTCCGGCGACGGCCGGGTGCCGTACCGCCCGGACATCAACCAGGGGCGTCTTGCTGCGCAGCTCGGAGGCGGTCCAGAGGCACAGCAGGAGCACGGCGACGACGGCGAGGAGCACCGCCACGGCGAGGTGACGGCTCCACAGGCTCCGCTGGCCGGCCAGGAACAGGACGAGGAACAGTCCACCCGCGAGGACGAGCGCGCCCGTAACGGTCACGTGAGCGGAGCGGCCTTCGGGAGCCGCGGGTATGGAACGCCACGCGGTCAGGAAAGCGGCAGCGGTGACGAACAGACCGAAGCTGTAGGCAGCCCGTACGCCGCCGACCTCGGCGAGCAGTGCGGTGAGTGGGTAGCCGACACCGGCGCCGATGATCGAGACCACCGAGATCAGGGCGATCGTCGCCGTGCTGCGCTCCTCGGGAAGATGGTCCCGGGCCACGCCCATCATCAGCGCCGTCAGACCAAGCCCGACGCCTTGGGCCGCCCTGCCGATGAGCAGCCCCGCGAACGGCAGCGGCAGCACGGTCAGCGCACTGCCGACGACGACGATCGCCAGTGTGGCGAGGATCGTGGCCCGTCGGTGCGGGCCGGCTCCGAGCCGGCCGAGGACGGGTGTGGCGACGGCGCCGCTCAGCAGTGCGACGGTCAGCGTCCACTGTGCGCTGTCGAGTGAGACGTGGAACGTGGTCGCCACACTGGTGATCAGCGGCGTCCCGAGGCTGGCGACCGCCGCCACGACCAGGGCGATGAACAGCAGGGCGGGGACCAGGAGCCGTGCCTCGCAGTGCTCCGGGGTGCGCCCGCTCACGGCTTCGGCCCTTCGCGGTCCTGGCTTTCGAGCTCTGCCAGGTGCGCCAGCGCCGGAAGCGCCGCCACCAAGGCGTCGACCTCGTCGTCGGCGAGTTCATCGATCAGCCGCGCGAACGCATCGACGCCCGCCTGGCGCCGCGTCTGAACGTACGATGCGCCGGCCTCGGTCAGACACACCAGCGTGACCCGCCTGTCGGACGGGTCGCCCCTCCGCTCGACCAGTCCGGACTCCTCCATGACCCGGACCAGCACGGTCATCGCGGGCTGGGTGACACCCTCGCTCACGGCGAGATCGGTGATGCGTCGCGGGCCGGTCCTGTGCAGGGTGGCGAGGGTGGCGGCGGACGTGATGCTCATGTCGCGCGGAAGGCGTCGCACAGCGCTGGTGGCCAGCCCGTAGAGGGCGGACCCGATCGCAGTGGAAGCGCCAGGAGTGGCGTCTTGACGGCTCATGCGTGGAGCATACAACATTTATATGAATGCTTTATGTATCTCTTTCCCTGAACGCCGTTTCCCCAGCCCCGCACCCGGCGCACTGGGCGCCGGTCGCTGTCGGCGCCATGGGGGAGGCCGTGCGCCGGCGCCCTGGCAAGACCGTGCCGAGGCACCGGTGGTGACATGGATGTCTTCGGCAGTTCGGGCCGTCTCGCCGGGGTCGCTGGACTCGCTCCGGTCCCGCGGGACTCGGGACATGTCAGCGGCAACATGCGGAGACCGCACCGCTACCACCGCCGGCTCCTGCGCGTCTTCTATCTCTCCGCCCAGTTCGCTGCCCGCTTCTGCCCCACCTCGAAGAACTTCTACGACCGCAAGCGAGCCGAGGGCAAGAGCCACAAGCAGGCGATCCTCGCCCTCGCCCGCCGCCGCCTCGACGTCCTCTGGGCCCTGATACGCGACCACCGCACCTTCACCACAGAGGCCCCGGCGCACGATAGGCACCGGCGTAGTCAGCCCACGCCACCAGACCGCTTGACAAACATGATTGGGGATCAGTTTCCGAGGTTGAGCAGCCCTATGTTCCCCTTGGCGTTGGTGACGCCGGTGAGGGGCAGCACACTCTGTGTTCCGTCTGCCCGCTGCACCGCGGCGCTCATGGTGACGTCCGTGGGGATCGTACTGGCATCATCCTTGTAGGGGGGCGTCACCTGGTAGTAGACCGCATCCGGATCCATGGTGGTTGTCTCAACCGCGTTGTTCACCTGCTCCTCGTAGGTCCGCATGCTGGGTGTTCCGGTGTTCATCCCCACCTGCCAGCAGGGGACGAGGTTGTCCTGGCCGCCGTCCCGTACCTGCCCTTTCCCGCCGAGGATGTAGGCGATCAGGTGACACCGGGCGAGCCCGATGAACCTTTACGTAGCCATCCGCGCTGTCGGCCAGCCGCCACTGCTGGTTGGTGGCGTTCTGGTCGGCCCATTGGACGATCGGGCCGCCGTTGGCGGTGGACCAGTTGTGGACGTCCAGCACCTTGCCGGAGTGGCGGGACTTGATGCGGTAGTAGCCGCCTCCGGAGTCGACGAACTGCCACTGCTGTTGGTTCTGATCGTTCCTGGTCCACTGGGTGATGCGGGCGCCATCGTTGGTCGCCAGTTTGTAGACGTCCAGGGCCTTGCCGCTGTTGTGGTTGAGCAGCACATACGAGGCGTTGGGATCTACGGTCGCCGCTCCGGCCGACTGGGCGCCGAGGAAGGTAGCTACGAGCAGTAAGGGCGCGAGGATGGCGAGTAAGCGTCTTGGGCGGACCGGGGACGGGTGGCGGAACCACATCACAGGGCCTCCTTTGGGGGCGGGGGTGAGGTGACCCGATGCATGCGCCGCGGAGCGGACGTGCCGAGGGACAGAGGCACTCTCGAATGTTTCGAAGGATTCTCCGGATGCTTCGACGCCATAAGCTAGGAACGCGGGGCCCTTTGGTCAAGGCCGACCGCCGATCTGTCCATAAAACAGCGCATCCCCTCTGGGCCTGACAAGCTGTCGCGCCGACCGCAACAACGCGGGGAATCTGCGGATACAGCTCGTCAGTCCAAGGCGGCATCCGCCGACGGCGACGCCGAGGGTTCGCTTTCCGGCTCATCGGGAGTTCGAAATATTTCGAGTGAGTAGCCGAAACTTCTTCTGTGAAGAGTATTGACGATCCATCGTCAACACCTCAATCATCCCAGTCTGAGAAACGGACCGTAGTTCGAGGTTTCGAACCACGTCAGCCCTGAAGTCTGTGCTGCACGGCAGATCCACGCACAGCTGCACAACAGATCAGCGCACCGAAGCACCTGCACCACCCGTTTCGTTCCGGTGAGGTTCGCACCAGCGCATCCTGGCTCTTCGCGCAGTTGGAGAGGTACGCGACGCCGCGTGGCGGCCCCCCGGCTGAGCCGCGATGGAGTAC
The DNA here is from genome assembly GCF_045257485.1 of Streptomyces sp. YS-3. Classification (NCBI taxonomy): domain Bacteria; kingdom Bacillati; phylum Actinomycetota; class Actinomycetes; order Kitasatosporales; family Streptomycetaceae; genus Streptomyces; species Streptomyces sp. YS-3. The sequence goes on from NZ_JBJHPC010000166.1 coordinate 12,629, forward strand.
CCGCATGCCTGTGAAACACCGCCGCCGTCTGCCGTCTGCCGTCTGCCGTCTGCCGTCTGCCGTCTGCCGTCTGCC
>NZ_JBJHPC010000167.1:0-12626 GCF_045257485.1 Streptomyces sp. YS-3
GGCTGGGGCTGGGGTGTTGCAGGTGGGACCTGGTCAGAGTGGTCGAGGTGAGCGGCTTTCGGTGGCGTGGTGGGCTTCTGCTTGGTGGTCTAGCCGGATCTGATCCAAATCGGTTTTGGTAATGCGTTCGGTGCCGTCGAGGAACTCGGTGATCGCTCCTTGGCGGATGAGGAGGTTCGAGCTCTCGGTCCTCCTCGCAGCCCTTTGGTGGAGGGTGGGCCGCGTGGCGGGGGAGCGTACGACCGACTCAACGTCATTGCCGCCGCACCCGACTTCCACGGCTGCCGATACCTCGCCGCCGACCTCGCCCTGACGCAGCCGGAGCACCCCGGGCGCGAGGTCACCCGGGCCTATCGACGCACCGTTCAGAGCCTGTTCGCGGACGAGTTCACCGCTCTCGGGCACGCCCGCCCGCAGTTCGCCGCGCAGCAACTCCTACTCCTAGTCGACGGCCTACTCGCCGCCGGCGCGACACGTCCGGACCTCGTGCCCGCAGCCTCCCGTGAACTTGCCGAGCACATCATCGACGCGGGCGCCACGGGAGCGTAGGCGCGTTGGCGTATCGCTGCGTCGGCGTGTTCCCCTCAGGGCCGACACACACGAGGTCACCAATGCGCCACGCGGTAGCGGGACCGAAGAGGTCATCGCGATCGCTGCCAGTCCGACAGCTGGCGGGGTGAGGAACCGGCGGTTCGACCGGCGCGCTCATGGGGTGAGTGGTGGCCGTCCGGAAGAGGTGACGATCGCCGGTGTGGCCAACGACATGCGGGGCTCGCGACCGGCTGCGCGCTGAAAGCGGGATCGAGGCGCCGGTGCACGTTTTCGCCGCCTCCTTCGCCGGTGGCGCGGCCCGCGCTGCATGCTGTGTACCGGCCGCAGGACGTCGCGCGCCTGGTGCTGTTCTGTCTGCGGCTGGGCTATCCGGAGCGGTACATCACCGGCCTATCTCGCTTCGGAGGTCTTCTTGGCGGCGGTGGGCGCGCCTGCGCTGCTGGTCCACCGGACCAAGGACACGTTCGTTCCCGTCGAGTCCTCACGCAGGTACGTCCCCGCTTTCGCCGGGCCCATCCGGTTGATGGAACTGGACGGTGCACAGCATGGGTGCGCCGTGCGCGAAGACCTCGAGTACAGCAGACGCAGACGCAGGCGTGGCAGGCCAAGGTCATCGAGTGTGGTAGTGCTTTCCTCGTCGGCGCGCCCCTCTAGCAGGGCACTGCGTTCAAGGCCTGGCGCAGCTCACGGACGTCGGCCCTGTGCCCGCGGGCACGCAAAGGCGGGATGATGCGCCGGAGTTCACCCAGGACCTGACCGAAGGCCAGTGGCTGCTCGCCCATGTGCACCTCTTCGCCCGGGCGCCTTGCGGGAGCCGGAGGACGGACATTGATAACCGCTGAGTTATCGATCGGCTCACGAAGTCTGCGTTGATCCTTTGGTGACCCCGGGAGAGGCTGGTTCGTGTCAGGGACGACTCGTGCTGTCGGTTCCCGACAAACCATCGACATTGGCGCACGGGAGTGGGACCGACGTGAGCGAGAGGCTCGACATGACCGTGACGTACGCGGTGCACAACGCGTTGCGCAGGGAGTTAGGGCACGTCGCCCGGGCCGTCGCCGTCCATCGTGCCGATCTCCGGCGTGTGCTGCGCGTGGCCCCGGGCTGGGGGATGTTCCACAGCGCCCTGCACGCCCACCAAGCCGCTGAGGACGAGGCGCTGTGGCCTTCGCTGCGGCGGGCGCTGGCCGGTCGGCCCTTCGACCTGACGCGGCTTGAGGCGATCGAGGCTGAGCACGCCGCTCTTGTTTTCCTCATCGAAGCGGTCGATGACGGACTGGCCGACGTCCACATCGGGCCGGACCTTCTTGAAGAGCTCGTCGACTGCCTGGTCACCGGCCTCGACAAGCACCTCGACCATGAGGAGGAGACCGTCCTCCCGCTGGTTCAGGCGGTCTTGAGTCAGCAGCAGTGGGATCACTTCGGACGTGCCCATGCCCGAAAGATCGAACCGTGCGTGGCGGGGTTCCTGCCCTGGCTCCTGGACGGTGCCGACGAGCGGACCGTTGCCTCGGTCCTGGACCAGCTCCTTCCGAAGCACGCGCACCACGTGTACGTGCGCAGGTGGCGACCCCAGTACGAGGCGCTCGACCTGTGGGGGACCCGCTACTCCGCCGCCGTGACCCGACCGTGAGGTCCGCGCTCTCCACGTCCCTTCCCCGCACATTCTCCTCTCCCATCCCACCCTCCAGGAGTTCGTCTTGTCCACAGCCGAATCCGCTCGAAGATCCGGCGGTTCCGCGCCGACGTCGGAGCCTGGCTTCTCGGCTCCCTCCGTTCCCCTGCGCAGATGGCTCGCGCTGACGGCCGTGGCCGTCGGCACCTTCGCCATGGTGACCGCTGAGCAGTTGCCCATGGGGCTGCTCACTCCCATCGGCGGCTCGTTGGACGTCTCCGAGGGGACCGCCGGACTGTTGGTCACCGTGCCGGGTCTCGTCGCCTCCGCCACCGCGCCGCTGCTGCCCGTCCTCATCCGGCGGGCCGATCGACGCACGGTCCTGATCGCCCTGCTGGGTCTGATGGCCGTCGCCAACGTGCTGTCCGTCCTGACCTCCGACTTCGCCGAGCTGCTCGTCTCGCGGTTCCTCATCGGCATCAGCATCGGTGGGTTCTGGGCGCTCGCGGCCGGCATCGCTGTGAGCATGGTGCCCGGCGCTTATGTCGGTCGGGCCACCGCCCTTGTCTTCGGCGGTGCCACGGCCGCCAATGTGCTGGGTGTCCCGGCCGGGACACTGATCGGGGAGTACAGCAGTTGGCGGACCGCGTTCGCCACCGTCGGCGGCCTCGGCCTGCTCGTTGTCGTAGCCCTGCTTCTCTTCCTGCCGTCCGTGCCGGCCCGCGACCCCGTCCGGCTGCGCACGCTGGCGGCACAGTTCCGCAACCCGGCCGTCCGCACCGGAGTACTCACCACGTTCCTGCTGGTGGGAGGACACTTCGCGGCGTTCACCTTCATCAGCCCCGCCTTGCGGGACATCTCCGGCATCAGTCAGAGCATGGTCGGCCCGCTCCTCCTCGTGTTCGGCGTCGCCGGCATCCTGGGCAACTTCCTCGCCGGTGCGGTCGTGGGGCGCGATGTACGGCGGGTGATCACGATGATCGGCTGTTCGCTCGCCCTGGTTTTGGCGCTCTTCCCCCTCATCGGGACAAGCCCTTGGGGCGGGATCGTGCTGTTGATCGGCTGGGGGCTGGCCTTCGGCGGAGGCCCGGTGAGCGTCCAGACCTGGATTCTGCAGTCGGCACCCCGCGAGGCCGAGGCCGCCACCGCTTTGAACACCTCGGTGTTCAATCTGGCGGTCGCCCTCGGTGCCCTCTTCGGCGGGCTGGCCGTCGACGCCGCCGGCCTCGACGTCGCGCTCTGGGGCGCCGCAGCCGTCGGTCTGATCACCACGATCACGGTCTGGCGCACCCGGGGCACGGCGGCCTGACGCCGTCACGCGCCATGGCCGGGATCGGCGGTGGCCCCTGGGCGGACCCCCGGCAAAGGGCGGAGGTCGCCACCACGACCCGCCGTCCTGTGTGCGTCGTCGCCCGGGGACGCCGGCATCGTGGCTTCCACGAATTGACGGGGCCGCCCAGCGGTTGTCGCCACTGAGCACCGGGGCAGCGCGTCAGAACTGGAAGGCGCCGAGTTCGCGGACCGTGTCGGCGAGGGCGCGGATTGCCTCGTTCTCTGATTCGGTCCGCCAGACCAGGACATAGGACAGGGTCGCCAGGTCAGGGACGGGTATCCAACGGATGTTCGGCATGCCCCAGTGCCGGGTGACGTGGCTGGGGAAGCCGTGGATGGTTTCGCCCATGCCAACTTGGTTGATCATGTCTTCGGCGTTGTTCGTGGGCCGACCGCGCTCGATGAGCCGGCCCCGCGGTGTGTTGAAGGGGAGGTAGCCGTCCTCCCAGTATTCGGGGATGCCGGACGGCATCGCGTTCTGGAAGTCGGCGAACATTTCCAGCCGTACCGAGGTGCGCTGCGCGAGTGGGTGCTCGGCGGTAACGGCGAGGATCCGGGGGTCCCTCATCAGGACCGGTCCGACGGTGAAATCCGGTTCCTCGACGGGCAGCCAGACGACCAGGACGTCGAAGTCGCCGTTGCGGAGCCGGCCGAACGGGTCGAGATACACCAACTGATGGATCTCCAGTTCCCAATGGGGATACCGCGACCGGAAAGCCTTCCAATAGGAGTGCAGGTCAGCGACGTTGAACGGCATCATGCCGATACGGAGCCGGCCGGTGACGCCGCGGGCGGCCAGCCGGGCGCGTTCCATGGACGCGTGCAGGCCCGCGTAGACCGGCTGCAGGTCGTCGCGCAGTTGGCGCCCCACGGCGGTCAGGCGCACGGTGCGGCTGGTGCGCTCGAAGAGCGCGGCACCTATGCGACGTTCCTGCTTCCGGATGACCTGACTGACGCGGGCTTGGGAAACCCGCAGCCGTTCGGCTGTCCGGCCGAAGTGCAATTCCTCGGACAGCACCAGAAAGATCTCGATGTCACGCAGCTCCATGACGCCCCCGTGTCCGGCCCGACGCCCCCCGTGGTCGTTGAGCCCGGGAAGTATATGGCGATCATTCCCGATGGCTGAAACAGGTCCATCGTGATCGCCGTGCACCGCCTCGCTCGGTGCCACCGAAGGGGAGTGGCACGTCGGCGCGTTCGGGTCATACTGGGCACGAGCGGAGCACGGCCGCCTTGCACGACTCAGAACCCGTCTCCGCGCTCGCCACCCTCAACAAGATGCTCCACGGGCGCTACACCAGCGGCGACCCGCGAACTCATGCGGCAACCATGTCACTTCCGACCAACAAGCCGTGCGCGATTTCAGCTCCGGCACACGGTAGTCGGCGACCCCTGTCGAGGTACTCCGACGTGTTGACGAGTACGCAAGCGAGTGGTTGCCCGCGGGTCGGCCTTGCCAGCGGGACCAGGCCGGCCCGGGTAGCAGACCCCGTCTCCGTCAGTCCCCGGCCAGGGGTGGCGGCAGGGGGCTCAGCAGGCTCATGACCACGTCGCCGCTCTCGGCGCCCGTGCTATCGGCGTCGCTGACACCGAGGGAGGTCGCGAGCGCGCCGGTGTGGAGTCTGGCTGCGGCCTCCAACAAGGTGGCGTACGTGTCGGTTGCGGCGCGGATTCTGTGCCGTGCGACGGTGGCGAGTACCGCGGCCAGGACCGCTGCCGGCCACCACCACCAGGTCAGCGCGGCGTACAGGAATGCCCAGCCGCCGAGTGCGGTGGCCCGGGCCAGGTCCTGCCGGGCGTCTGTGATCTGGATGCGGGTCGTCTCAGGCATGGTCAGCCACAGGTGCGGCCACAGCGTACCCATGTCCAGGTGCCGGTCCCGTTTCAGGCGTACGGCAGCGGCGTTGATGCGGTCGCCGCTCCAGGACGGCCGTGCCGGGCGCTCGGCGGCGATACGGGCTCTCCTGTGCCAGGCCGCCAGCCGACGGTCTCGGTCCTCGTCGGTGACCGGGGCGCCGGTCGGCCCGGCAGCCCGGTACAGGGCGCTGTACTCCTCGTGCACGGCGTCCCATCGCGCCCGGCGCGAGGCGGTGCGCCGGGCGGCGAGATTGCGTGCCGGGAAGGGCCACTGGCCCCAGTCCGCAGCCAGCACCCCGCGCTCGACGGCGGAACCGAGAGCTTGGGCGGCCAGCCCGCCGGCCGCCGCGCCGGCCAAGATCCCGGCCAACACCAGCACTTGTCCCGCGGTGGTCGCCGCGGTCCCCGAATGAGACCAGGTGGTAATCCGGCCGCTGATGCGGCTGACGGCGAAGGGATGGGTCTGGCCCAGGGCGCGGGCGCAAGCGGCGGCGGCCAGATACAGCGCACCGGGCAGGACCAACAGGGTCAGCCAGCGCTCCGCCAGTTTCTGGCCCAGCAGGCCCAGAAAACCGGTCACTGCTGCAACTCGCCCCGGGCCAGCTCCATACCGGTCAGTGCACACTTGGAAACGGCTCCCGGACCCGGCTGGGCGAAGCGCGTGCAGGGGTACTCGCGCCGGGGGCAGCGCAGCACGGGCTCGAAGGGCCCCTGCTCGACCCCGACGGCGTGAACCAAGCCACGAACGCCAGCCTGGCCGTATACGCCCAGGGAGTCGCGAGCGGTACGCAGAGCGCGATGGATCTGCTCCAGGTCGGCGGCGACATCCGTGGTGCCGGTCGGATCGGTCAGTCTGGTCAGCGCCGCGCGTTGGTCGTCCGAGCTCTCGGCGATGGCCCGTTCGATATACGAGCGATGTTCGCAGACATAGGCGAGCCCTCGGGCGACCTGGTCGGCGGACCGACCTGCGGCCTGGTTCACGGCGATCCCCCCAGCGTCGGCCACCGGGCGCGGCCGGTCCGGCCAGCATAAGCCAGAGCCGTGTGGCTTTCGAGACGATCCAGTGATTACACAAAGCACTCTGATGATCACGCGCGGTGCCGATACGGTGGCGTCCGACACACCACAGGGACCGGGGTGGGGGACCGCATGGACCGCAGGACTGAGCTGGTGACGCAGGTCAGAGGGCTTCTGACCAAGATCCGGCAAACACGCGACTACACACTGGCGCTGGATCCCGGTGTCGACACTCTTGCCGAACAGCTGCGACAGGCCGGAGGTGGACCGGGCGACATCGAGTGCTGCCATACGCTCGGGTGGCTGCACTGGTACCGGTCTTGCGCGCTGCCCTACGGCGCGGATCAGCATGCGGTGGAACAGGCCCTTTCCTCGTTCGATCCATGCTTTCTGACCGGGAACCAGGACTTGCCGGAGGAAGTGATCCCCCACCTGGTGCAGCGTGCCGCGGTAAGCACGATGGAGCTCAGCCAACGGGCGCAGTTCTCGCCGGATCCAGAGCTGGTGACACAGGCCGTCCAACGGTGGCGGCGCATCATCGACGCCACAGCCCAGGATCACCCGAACCGTCCGGCTCTGCTCTCCGCCTTCGGTACGACCTTGCTGATGCGTTTCCAGCGAACAGGTGTGCTCGAAGACCTCAATGAGGCCATCCGTATGGACACCCTGGCACTGGGCATCATCCCTGAGAACTACTTCGAGGCCGCCAAGCTGTTTTCCATCTGCGCCGAGGCGTTACGGACCCGGTTCGAGTACACAGGCGTATCAGCCGATCTGAGCGAGGCCGTGCGCCTGGGGGCTTTGGCGGTGAAATCGACGCCGGAGAACCATCCCGATCGCCCGAGCATGCTGGCGAACCACAGCATCGCGCTGCTGGCCCGGTTCGGGCAGACCGGCGATCCGGCCGACTTGGACGAGGCCGTACGTCTGGGCACTCTGGCTCTGAACACCGCCCCCGAGAGTCACCCGGGCCGCACCATCATGCTGACCAACCTCGGTGGTGCGCTGCACCGGCAGTTCGAGCGCACCGGTGCGCTGACAGATCTGAACGAAGCCATCCGCGTAGGTACCCTGGCCGTCGAAAACAGCCCCGGTCACCACTCCGGCCGCGGCGTGATGCTGTCGAATCTCTCGAATTCGCTGCTTGCCCGGTTCGAACGCAGCGGCGCGCTCAGCGATCTGCACGAGGCCGTCCGCGTGGGCACCCTGGCTGTGGAGACCACTGCCGAGAGTGACCCCGGCCGCGCCACGTGGCTGTCCAGCCTGGGCAACGCGCTACGGACCCGGTATGCCCGCACCGGTGCGCTGGACGACCTGGACAAGGCGGTGGACATGGCGACCCTGGCTGTGGGACGCACCCCCGTAGACCATCCCGGCCGCCCCGCGAGGCTGGTCAGCCTCGCGGGCGCGTTGAAGGCCCGGTCCGAACGCACCGGCTCACAGGCCGACCTGGCAGAGTCCGTACGCTTGCAGACCCTGGCCGCCGAGGCCGCCGGCGACGACAGCCCCGACCGCGTCGCCATGCTGTCCAACCTCGCGGAAGCGCTGCGAGCCCGTTTCGACCGGACAGACGTTCTGGCCGACCTGGACCAAGCCGTGGAGGTGGCGGTCCAGGCAGTCGAGGCCACGCCCCCGGACCATCCCAACCGGGCCTTCATCCTGACCAATCTCAGCAGCGCGCTACGGACGCGGTTCCTGCGCACCGACGCGCTGCCGGACCTCTACCGAGCCGTGGAGGTGGCGACCCTGGCCGTGGAGTCCGCTGCCGACGGCCATCCCCACCGGGCCGGCATCCTGAATGACCTCGGTGCCGCACTGCTCGCCAGGTTCATGCGTATCGGCGGGCTGACGGACTTGAACGAGGCCGTGCGCATGATGACCCGGGCCGTGGAGACCACCGCCGACGACCATCCCGACCGCGCCAAATGGCTGTCCAACCTCTGCGCCGCGCTGCATGCCCGGTTCGAGCGCACCGGGGCGCTCGCGGACCTCGACGAAGCCGTACGCATGGGCACCCTGGTCCTGGTGAGCCTTCCCGAGGACTACCCCGGGCGAGCCCTCACCATGGCCAACCTGGGCAACGCGCTTCGGACGCGAGCCATACGCACCGGCGCACTGCCCGACCTGGACAAGGCCGTGCAGATGGGGGGCCTGGCCGTGGCAGCCACCCCTGACGGCGATCCGGACCGCATCAAGTGGCTGACCAATCTCGGCGCGGCCCTGGTCACCCGGTTCGAGCTCACCGGTACGCTGACGGACCTCGACGAAGCAGTACGCGTGGGCACGCTCGTCCTGGGGGCCCTCGCCGAGGACCACCCCGACCGCGCCACCCGGATGTCCAACCAGAGCATCGCGTTGACGTCCCGGTTCCAGCGCACCGGCGATCCGGCAGACCTCGACGAAGCTGTGCGCTTGGGTGCCCTGGCCGTGGAGAGCGGCTCCGACAACCGTCCGGAACACGCCAGGATTCTGTCCAACCTCGGCGTCACCCTGCGGACCCGGTTCGGACACACCGGCGCGTCGGCCGACCTGGACGAATCCGTGCGGGTGGCCGCCCTCGCCGTGGCGGCCACCGCCGAGGACCACCCCGCCCGTGCCCTCATGCTGACCAACCTCAGCACCTCGTTGCAGACCCGGTTCGAGCAAACCGGCGACCCGGCCAGCCTGGACGAGGCCATCCGTGTCGCGGCGCTGGCCGTGGAGACCACCGCGGACGACCACGCCGACCGTGCCCTCATGCTCACCCTGCTTGGCAACGGGCTGCGGATCCAGGCCGAGCGCGGCGCCGACCCCGAGGCCGCGGAGCAGGCCGCTGACCTCCTCGAGCAGGCGGCCTCGTTGCCCTCAGCACCTCCGACCGACCGGATCCACGCCGCGCTGCAGGCGGGGACGCTAATCGGGGTCACCGACCCCGGCCGGGCCGCCGATCTCTTCGAACAGGCCGTACGCCTGCTGCCCGAGATCGCTTCGGACCGACTGCTCCGTGACGACCGCCAGTTCGCGCTCAGGCGCTTCAGCGGCCTGTCCTCCGACGCGGCAGCGTTGGCGTTGCTCGACACCTCCAAGCCCGAAGGCCAGCGGGCCGAGCGGGCTCTGGCGCTGTTGGAGGCCGGGCGTGGAGTGCTGCTCAGCCGGGCCATGGGCCTGCGCAGCGACGTCACCGACCTTCAGGCCGAACACCCCGAACTGGCCCGCAGGCTCACCGAGCTGCGCACCTTGCTGGACGCCGAGTCCGACGGTCGTCTCGTCACCGCCGACCCGGCCGACGGCGCGGTGGCCGGCAGCACCCGCGCCGAGTGGGCGGTCGAGCTGGCGGCGGTCCTGGAGCGGATCCGAGCGCTGCCGGGCTTCGAGTCCTTCGGCCTGCCACCGTCGATGGAACAGCTGCGAGTCCAGGCAGCGGCCGGGCCGGTCGTCAGCTTCACCGTCAGCTTCCACCACAGCGCGGCCCTGATCCTCACCACCGACGGCGTCACCGCGGTGCCACTGCCCGGCCTGACACCGGAGGCCCTGGTCGAGCACATCGACGTCTTCCATCGTGGGCTGGACGACGTCCACGGCTCGGAAGACGTGGGCCGCGAAGCGAGTCAGGCCTTGCTGAACACGCTGGCCTGGTTGTGGGACGAGGTCGCCGAACCGTTGCTGGACCACTTGGGGCACCGCCACCCACCGCTTCCCGGTGCGGCCTGGCCACGGGTGTGGTGGGCCACCGGCGGCCTGCTGGGACTCATGCCGCTGCACGCCGCCGGACACTACGAAGACGAATCCGACCCGGGCCGGCGGAGGGTGGCCGATCGTGTCGTGTCCTCCCACACTCCGACTGTTCGGGCCCTGGGCCACGCCCGCCGGCCCCGCCCGAACGTCACGGCGGCGTCCTCACTGATTGTCGCCATGCCCACCACCCCGGACCTGCCCGAGGAGCTGCACGGCGCAGAATTGCGGTACGTCCCCATGGAGGCCGCGCGCCTGGCCGAGCTGCTGCCCAGCCCTGTGACGCTCAGCGGCCCGCAGCAGGGCGCGCCGGCGCAGGCCCCGCCGACGCGGGAACGCGTCCTCGCGGAGATGTCGGCCTGCACGATCGCTCACTTCGCCTGCCACGGCGTCAGCGACGCCGACAACCCCTCGAACAGCCGTCTTCTGCTGCACGACCACCGGGATCATCCGCTCACCGTCGCGGCCCTGGCTCCGGTCGACCTACACACGGCACGCCTGGCTTATCTGTCGGCGTGCAACACTTCGGCCAACCACGCCGCAGACCTGCTGGACGAGGCGATCCACCTGGCCGGGGCCATGCAACTGGCCGGCTACCCACACGTGATCGGCACCTTGTGGCCCATCAACGACGAAACCGCCGTCGATGTCGCCACCGGGTTCTACACCGCGCTGCGGGGCGCGGCCGGAGACCTGAACGTCGAAGACGCCGCGATCGCCCTGCACCAGACTCTCAGAACACTTATTGAGGAGCAGGAGATTCACGCGACACCGTGGCTGTGGGCGCCCTACATCCATGTAGGGGCCTGACTGTGGCGCCGCTCGCTTTGAGTGTCACCGCATGGTCTCCTACTTCGGTTTCCCCTTCAAAGTCGCACCGGGGCAAACACCAGGGCCTGCCGAAGTCGACCATGTTCGCGTCGGTTTAGGCAGCGGGTGAAAGCCTCTGCAAGGACACTGGCGGGGTGCTATCCGGCGCGTCCTTGGCTGAGCGACCTCGGCTCGGCGGTCTCGGCGCGGGTGGGCGGCAGGGCATCGACCGCCGTGGTGAACACGGCCTCGGGCGGCAGGCGCCGCTCCAGGGCGAGCAGCATGGCAGCCCCCGCCGTCGAGCTGGCGGCCAGCACCAGCCAGGGCAGCCGGCCGTCGAGCGTCAGCAGCCCGGTGAACAGGGATGGGGCCAGGGTCTGGGACAGGGCCCACGACAGCTGATAGGTCGCCAGGTAGCGGCCACGCGCTTCGGTGGGAGCGGCGCTCACTGAAAGCGCGCCCGCGCTCGGGCTGTGCACCAGCTCGCCGATGGTGTAGAGGACCAGCAGTCCGACCAGGCCGGTCATCACGCTCTCGCGGGGCATGGCGCCCAGCAGGGCGTAGCCGAGGAAGGCGGCGGCGAAGATCAGGGCGCCGACCGCGGCCACCCGGGTGCGTCGGGTGAAGCGCCGGCCGAGTCTGCCGACCGGTACGCCGGCGAAGGCGCAGAGCGCGGTGTTGACGGCGAACAGCGGACCGGCCACCGAGGCGGGCAGATCGAACTGGGTCACGGCGTACACCGGCAACAGCACACTGAGGGCCGAGTACCCCAGGGCGATGAGGAAGTTGGCCACGGTGAGCCCGGTGTAGGGGCGGTCGCGCAGCACCGCGCGGTAGCCGGCCCGCTCTCGGTCGGTCGCCAGGCGGGCCGGGTGCGGTGTCGTGATCCGTAGCGCGAAGAGTGCCGCGATGAAGAAGGTGGCCGCGTTCAGCCAGGCGACCGCCAGGAAGCCGCCGTCACCGCCGAGTTGGACCAGTCCTGCGGCGAGCAGGCCACCGGCGCCGAGACCGGCGTTGTTCACGCTGCGGGCGAGTGCCATCAGCCGGTCCCGGTGCTCCCCCTGGGCGAGGTCGCCGATCAGGGCCTGCTGGGTGGCGGGGAACGCCTGGGCGCCGGCCGCTGTGAGGGTGGCGACCAGGGCGAAGACCGGCAGGCTGGTGCCGAGCGGGAAGGCCAGAAAGCCGAGACCGCGGATCAGGTAGAGGACCAGCCGCACCCGCCGGGCGCCGAACCGGTCGACGGCCCAGCCACCGACCGGCATGGCCCCCATCGCCAGCAGTCCGGCGACCGTCAGGACGGTCCCGATCGTCGCCAGTGGCAGGTCGGTGATGCGCTGGAAGAAGACCAGGCTGAACGGCACGTACATGCCAGTGCCCACCGCGTCCACCAGCATCCCGGCGATCAGGTTCTGCTCACCGGGCAACCGGCGGTCCTTCGCTTTCATTTTTCTCTCCTCAAGTCGACTGCGCTGTCTATGGATCGAGGCCTCGTGGGGCCGGGCGACGCCCGTGGTGTCGGTGCGGCCGATGGTCTCGACGATCGGACCGCCGTGAAGCCGACGTCCGGGCGCGCGGTGGTTCGCAGGCCTGGGTCGGGCCGGCGGCTGGGGGATTACCGCGTTTCCTGCCGGGGGCCGTTCTCGCCTGCCCGAGGTGGCGGGAGCGGGGATCGGGAGAGCTGGTGGCGTCAGCCACGGTCGCCTCCCGCCAGCTCCGAGGGGACGTACGGGCG
>NZ_JBJHPC010000168.1:0-12510 GCF_045257485.1 Streptomyces sp. YS-3
ACCGACCCCCGCCCGGGCCCCGAGGGGCCCGGGCGGGGGTCGGTGGCTGGTGCGTCGGTCACAGGCGGGTTCCTTGTACTGGGAGGGGAGCGCGTACGGGAGGGTCCAGCTCGTTCGATATGTCGAACGAGGTTCGGGTCACAGGGGGTGGAAAGGCGCCGCGGCACCCTGGGCGCGCGGACGCGTCTCAGGGGCGCAGCAGCACCTTTCCGGTCTTCGGGTCACCGCCTCCGACCAGCGCGAGGGCGTCGGTGTACCGCTCCAGCGGGAACTCGTGCGTGATCAGCTCCGTCGGGTCGATGAGGCCCGCGCCGTAGGCCCGTACGGCGAACGACCAGGCGGCCGAGGGGGCGCCGAAGACGCTCCGCACGGTGAGCTGACTCACCGACAGGTGCACCGGGTCGATGCCCAGCGCGCCCTCGGCGAACATCCCGGTGAGTACGACCCGGCCTCCGCGCCGCGCGAGGAGGCAGGCGTCGGCGGCCGTGGTGCGCGCGCCGGCCGTCTCCACGACCAGGTCGTAGTAGCCGTGTGCCTCGCCGGAGTGGACGGGCGTACGGGCCTCGGTCGCCCCCATGCGGCAGGCGAGCTCGGCCCGTTCGAGCCGGGGGTCGATCACGGTCAGCTCGGCGGGGGAGGAGGCGGCGAGGAGCTGGACCGCGAGCAGCCCGAGCGTTCCCGCCCCGACCACCGCGATCCGTTCGCCCGCCTCCGGCGCACCGGCCCGTATGGCGGCGGCGATCACGGCGGCGGGCTCCAGCAGGGCCGCGCCGCGCAGATCCGCGTCGTCCGGCAGCAGGTGCAGCAGCCGGGCGGGCACCACCACGTGGTCGGCGAAGGCGCCGGGGTGGGTGAAGCCGGTCTCCGCGTACGCGGCGGCGCACAGGGAGGTCTCGGCGTTCCGGCACCGCTCGCAGGTGCCGCAGAAGCGGAACCCCTCGGCGACCGCCTTGCGGCCCACCAGCGCGGGATCGACCCCGGCCCCGGCGGCCACGACGGTCCCGGACCACTCGTGGCCGGGGGTGACGGGGTAGCGCACGTAGTCGGGGGCGCGCCGGCCCTCGTACACCTCGCGGTCGCTCATGCAGACCCCGGCGGCGGCGACCTCGACGAGTACCTCGCCGGGGCCGGCCTGGGGGCGCGGCACGGTGATCAGACGGTGGGTGCCGGGCGCGTCGACGACGATGGCGCGGCTGGTCGCCCGGGCCCCGGCGTCCTGCGGGGCGCCGCCCGGGGGGCCCTTGGTCTCGCGGCCGTTCATCCCGCCGCTCCGGAGGCCTTGGGGGCGCGCTTCTCCCAGCCCTCCGCCCAGAGGTCGAACCGGGCCTGCTGCTGGGGGAACTCGGCCGCCGCGTCCACGTCGAGCTCGACGCCGAGGCCCGGGGCGTGCGACAGCTCGAAGTAGCCGTCGACGACCTGCGGGGCGCCCTTGACGACCTTCTTGATCTCGGCGTCCGCGAAGTCGTTGAAGTGCTCCAGGATCTTGAAGTTCGGTGTGCAGCCGGCGACCTGGAGGCTGGCGGCGGTGAGGACCGGGCCGCCGACGTTGTGGGGCGCGACGAGCATGTAGTGCGTCTCGGCCGTGGCGGCGAGCTTGCGGGTCTCCAGGATGCCGCCGATGTGGCCCACGTCGGGCTGGATGATGTCGACGGCCTGCGACTCGAACAGCTCCCTGAACTCGATGCGGTCATGGATGCGTTCGCCGGTCGCGACCGGGATGTCCACCTTGGCGGCGACCTTCTCCAGGGCCTTGAGGTTCTCCGGCGGCACCGGCTCCTCCAGCCAGGCGGGCGTGAACGGGGCGAGGTCGCGGGCCAGGCGCACCGCAGTGGAGGGCGAGAACCGTCCGTGCATCTCCAGCATCAGCTCGGTCTCGGGGCCGATCGCGTCCCGTACGGCCTCGATCAGCGACACGGCGTACCGGGTCTGCTGGTGGTCGAGCTCGAAGTGGCCGGTGCCGAAGGGGTCGATCTTCAGCGCCCGGTAGCCGCGCTCGACGACCGCCCGGGCCGCCTTGTGGTAGGCGTCGGGGGTGCGTTCGGTGGTGTACCAGCCGTTGGCGTACGCCTTGACGCGGTCCGTCACCTTCCCGCCGAGCAGCTGCCAGACGGGGACGCCGAGCGCCTTGCCCTTGATGTCCCAGCAGGCCATCTCGACGACCGCGATACCGGACATCACGATCTCGCCGGCGCGCCCGTAGTCGCCGTACTTCATCCGGCGCACCAGGTCCTCGACGGCGAACGGGTCCGAGCCCGCGATGTGGTTGGTCTCGGCCTCGCGCAGATAGCCCAGGAGCGCGTCGGTGTGGCCGAGCATGCGCGTTTCGCCGACTCCGGTGAGGCCCTCGTCGGTGTGGACCTGGACGTAGGTGAGGTTGCGCCAGGGAGTCCCGACGACGTGTGTGCTGATTCCCGTGATTCGCAAGGCAGTTGCTCCCGAGGCTGCGGCCGTACCGTTCGATATTTCGTCACGCGTTCGAAATGTTGGCGTGACGGTAATGACGCGCGGTGGCGGGTGTCAATGGGTCACGCGGGAACCGTTTCCGAGTCGGGCCAGGTGGGCGCTCCGCGCGGCCGTCGGGCCGGCTCGTGGGTGTTGACGCCGGGGCGGCGGAAGCGGAATGCTCCCGGCGACACAGTGGCGACGAAATGCAGAACACTGTCCGAAATCTCGAACCCGCATGGAGAGATGAGGAGTTCAGCATGACCTCAAGCACCTCCGCCGGACCGGCGGAACGACCCGAGTCCGGGCCCAGCCGCAGAACCCTGGTCACCGCCCTCGGCGTCCTGCCGCTGGCCGGGGCGGTCGGCCCGGCGTTCGCGGCCTCCCCGGCCCGGGCGGCCGACGCGCTCCCCGCCCCGGTCGCCCACTGGGCCTTCGATGAGGCGACCGGCACCACCGCGGCCGACAGTGTCGGCGGACCCTCCCTCACCCTCAACGGGTCCGCGCGCTGGGGCGCGGCGAAGTCGGGGGCGTCCGCCCTCGACCTCTCGATGGACGGAAACGCCACCGCCCCCGGCCCCGTCGTGGACACCACGAAGAGCTTCAGCGTCTCCGCCTGGGTCCGCCTCACCGCCACCACCGGGTACCAGACCTTCGTCTCCGTCGACGGCTCCCAGGTCAGCGGCTTCTTCCTGCAACTGCGCGACGACACCGGCGCGTTCGCCCTCACCCGGCTGCCCTCCGACGCCACCTCCGGGAACGGCGCCGCCGCCGTGGCCGGTGCCTCCTTCGCCCCCGCCACCGGCGTCTGGTACCACCTCCTCGGGGTCGACGACAGGGCGGCGGGAGTCGTGCGGCTGTACGTCAACGGGGTCCTGGAGGGCGAGGTCCCCTACACCGGCGGCTGGCGCGCCACCGGTGCCACCGCCGTCGGACGCGGCCTCTTCGGCGGTGCCCAGGTCGACCAGGCGCACGCCCTCATCGACGACGTCCAGGTCTTCGACACCGCGCTCACCGCCGAACAGGCGGCGGCCCTCGCGGGCGTGCCGGTGGACACCACCCGGCCGCTGCTGACCGTGGACACGACCCGCCCCGGCCCCGTGGTCAGCCCGGACCTCGGCGGGATCTTCTTCGAGGACATCAACCACAGCGGCGAGGGCGGCCTCTACGCCGAACTCGTCAACAACCGCAGCTTCATGGCGGCGGCCACACCACTGCACTGGTCCACCGTCGGCGCCGCGACCTTCGCCGTCGACCCCGCCCAGCCGCTCAGCCAGGCCCTCACCCAGTCGCTGCGCGTCACCACGAGCGCGGCCGGGGACGGTGTCGCCAACGAGGGATTCTGGGGCATACCGGTCCGCCCCTCCACCACCTACCGCGCTTCCCTCCACGCGAAGTCCCCCTCTGTCACCGGCAGGCTGACGGTCGCGATCGTCGGCACGGACGGCAGGGTCCACGCCACCGCGACCACGGGGGCGCTCACCGGCTCGTGGCGCAAGCACGAGCTGATCCTGCGCACCGGGCCCGGCGCCCCCACCACCCTCGACGCCCGCCTGGTCGTCACCGCCCCGGCCGCCGGCACGCTCTGGCTGAGCCAGGTCTCCCTCTTCCCGCCGACGTACAAGGGCCGGAGCAACGGTCTGCGGGTGGATCTGATGGAGAAACTCGCCGCCCTGCGGCCCGCCTTCCTGCGCTTCCCCGGCGGCAACTACCTCGAAGGCAACGTCATCGCCGACCGCTTCGACTGGAAGAAGACCATCGGCCCCGTCGAGCAGCGGCCCGGCCACCGCAACTCCGCCTGGGGGTACTGGTCCACCGACGGCCTGGGCCTGCCCGAGTACCTCCAGATGACCGAGGACCTGGGCTGCGCCCCACTGCTGTGCGTGTACGCCGGATACTCCCTCCAGGGCGCGCACGTCACCGGTGACGCCCTGAAGCCGTTCGTGCAGGACGCCCTCGACCAGATCGAGTACATCACCGGACCCGCCACCTCCACCTGGGGCCGCAGACGCGCCGCCGACGGGCACCCGGCGCCCTTCCCCCTGACCCATGTGGAGATCGGCAACGAGGACTGGTTCGACAGATCGGGCTCGTACGAGGAGCGCTACGCGGCCTTCCACGACGCGATCAGGGCCCGGTACCCGAAGCTGAAGCTGATCGCCACGACGCCGGTCGCCTCCCGGCCCTACGACCTCATCGACGAGCACTACTACCAGTCGCCCTCCGCCTTCCAGGCGGGCTCCCACAAATACGACGGCCGGGACCGCGGCGGCCCCAAGGTGTTCGTCGGGGAGTGGGCCGCACAGGAGGGCCGCCCCACCCCCGACCTCGACGCGGCGCTCGGCGACGCCTCATGGGTGGTCGGGCTCATCCGCAACTCCGACCAGGTCCTCATGGAGTCCTACGCCCCGCTGTTCAGCCATGTCAACGACAACACCTGGGCCACCAACCTCATCGCCTACTCCGGCCTGACCAGCTACAACTCACCCAGTTACTACGCCCAGCAGATGCTGCGCACCCACCGGGGCACGGTGGTGCTGCCCACCGAGGTGCGCGCCCTGCCCGGCCTCAACGTCGTCACCACCCATGACCCCGCCACCCGCCGCGTCTACCTGGCGGTCGTCAACACGGGCGGCACGGCCCGCAGGACGGCCGTCTCCCTCAAGGGGATCGCCCGTACGGCGCCGACCGGTACGGTCACGGTCCTGGCCGGGGCGGACAGGAAGGCCACCAACACCCTCACGGACCCGGAGGCGGTGGTCCCGCACAGCCGGTCCGTCAGGGGCCTCTCGCCGGCTTTCACGGCGACCTTCGCCCCGTACTCGGTCACGGTCCTGGAGGTGCGGACGGCCTGAGCGGAGGCCGCGACCGATGGCGCCGGGTGGTGTGGCAGGCGTCGTCGGCGCGGCCGGGGGCGAGGGACGGGGCGGTCGGGTGTGTGAGCCTGACCGCCCCGTCCACCGTCCCCCGGCCATGTTCGGGGCGATATGCCCCGGTTGTCCCGTGGTATCGCCTCGGGGCGGGGCGCAAACCGGCGAGTCGTGCACATCGGACGCCCGAGGGCCCCGGTGGCACCGGTCACCCACCGCTGCCTCATGATGACGCGCATGTCCCACACTTCCAGGCGCAGCCTGCTCGGTATCTTCGCGGCCTCGGCCGCCACCGTTCCCCTCGGTGGTCTCGCCGCCGCTCCGGCGCGCGCCGCCGTCTCCACCGGTTCCGCCGCCGCCACCGGCTCCCTCGCGGCGCCCGCAGGGCTGACCTCCCCGCGCTCCTCGGTCACGCTGCCGCCGCTGGACGCGTCCTACTTCAGCCAGCTGACCCTGAACACCCCCCTCACCACCGCGGTCCTCGCGGGCACCCCGGCGCGTACCGAGGTCACCTCCGGCGGCAAGCGGGTCGCCCTGCTGACGCACGGCGCCCGTACCGTCGTCCTGCCGGGCCCCTCGCGTACGTTCACGGAGAACAAGAAGTCCTTCGTGGACGACTTCGGGCGCACCCTGCCGGACCTCACGCTGCCCGAGGCCGACCGCGTGTACTGGGGCACCTCCCCGGGCGGCGGCAGCTGGTCGACGCTGGGACCCGCCGTCACCGACTACTCGGTCGTGCCGGGAGCCGGTGTCATCAGCCTCACCACCGACTACGCCAGCCGCCATGTCACCCTGCGCGACGGCGAGATCACGGACTTCGACGCGCGGTCCGTGGCGCACTTCGACAAGGTGCCCACCGGCCAGGCCTGCTCGTACGCCCTGTCCTTCGGCTACCAGGACACCAGCAACAACTGCCGGGCCCGGCTGTCCTTCCTGACCAGCGGCGCGGTCGAGCTGCGCGTGGAGAAGGAGGTCGCCGACAAGGTCGACCTGCTCGCGGGCTCCAGCGCGCTCACCCTTGCCACGGGCGTGACCGCCGGCACCGACTGGACGATACGGGTGCGCCGCGAGGGCACCCGAATCCAGGTCAAGGCCTGGCGTACCGCCTCGACGGAACCGGCGGCCTGGAACGTCGACCTTAGCGACGACACCTTCGCCCGCAAGGGCCGGGTCGGGCTGCGCGCCCTGGCCAACGACGGCTGCACCAACCTGCCGGTCAAGCTTTCGGTGAAGCGCTTCCAGGTGGACCAGTCGACCTGGGCCGCGCCGCCGAGCGTCACGCACGGCGACTGGGTGCGGGTGCTGCCCGAGCCCTTCGACGGGACCTGGACGCCGGAGCTGGAGAAGACGGTCCGCGCCTGGGCCGGCTCCACGGCTCCGGACGTCCTGGCGTACGCGGCGATGTTCCTCGCCGACGGGCCCGCGGTCACCAGCGGTTCCGGGCCCGCCAAGGACAAGCAGGTCCTGGGCGAGGCGGGATACGGCTATCTGGACCCGCAGGGCTTCCGCTACGAGGGCGCCGACTTCCACGAGTACATGAACACCGGCTGGACCTTCCCCGACGGCACCTACACCGGCCCGTCCAGCAAGCAGGTCGGCAACCTGGACTGCTCCGGCTTCACGCGCATGGTGTACGGCTACCACATGGGCGTACCGATGGCGGCGGGGCAGGACACCTCCCGCACCCGGCTGCCGCGCAAGTCACGGGACATGGTGGACTACGCGCCCGGTGCGCGCATTGACCGGACCGACGGGACCAACCCGCCCGCGGCGGCGCTGCTCCAGCCCGGTGACCTGGTGCTGTTCAACGCCGACTCCGGTGACGACAACCCCACCATCACCATCGACCACGTCGGCATCTACCTGGGACTGGACGCCGCCGGCCAGCGCCGCTTCGTCTCCAGCCGCAAGACGAACAACGGCCCCACCATGGCGGATCTGGGCGGCGCCTCGCTGCTGGACGGCACGGGCACGTACGCCAAGAAGCTCCACACCGTGCACCGCGTCTGACGCGGGAGCGGGACAGGACGCCCGGGCCGTGCTCGGCGCACGGCCCGGGCGTCCGGGTGCTGTCAGTACGGGAGCGGCCGTCCGCTGGGGGTGCGCAGGTCCAGGGGCGGCCGTGGGGCGGCCGGCCTCGGCCGCCTGATCACTGTCTGTCGCATCGCCATCACCACCTGAACCGGGCCGGACCACCGGCCCCTCGGGTTCACCCCTGTCCGGAAGGTGAATACCCCGATATCCGGGTCGCACTCATCCGCGCCCGATGCGAGGCTGCCGGAATGACCGGCCGGTTGCCGGGCACCCGGCACAAGACCGTTGAGCACCGGGAAACCGGCCTGTGAAGGGCGGTGCGTGACCATGGCGAAGCAGGGTTCGGACGGCCCGTGGGTGGACGGGGTCGAGACCGCCGTCTACACCGTGCCCACCGATCTGCCCGAGGCCGACGGCACCCTGGCGTGGAACTCGACGACCCTGGTACTGGTCAGGGCGCGCTCGGGAAACACCACGGGCCTCGGTTACACCTATGGCGCGGCCCAGACCGCCGCCGTGGTGGACGCCCTGCTGGCCGACGCCGTCACCGGCCGGCCGGTCTGGGACGTGCCGGCCACGAACGAGGCGATGAACCGCGCCGTCCGCAACGCGGGCCGCCCGGGGCTGATCGCCGGGGCTGTGTCGGCCGTCGACATCGCCCTGTGGGACCTGAAGGCCCGTGTCCTCGGCGTGCCCCTGGTGCGTCTGCTCGGCGCGGCCCGCGGCGAGGTTCCCGTCTACGGCAGCGGCGGCTTCACCACGTACGACGAGGCCACCCAGGAACGTCAGCTGCGCGGCTGGGTGCACGAGCAGGGCATCCCCCGAGTCAAGATCAAGATCGGTGAGTCGTGGGGGCGAGCCGAGGAACGCGACCGTGCGCGGGTGTCCCGGGCGCGCGCCGCCATCGGCGACGGCGCGCAGCTGTACGTGGACGCCAACGGCGGCTACACCGCCAAACAGGCCGTCCGCATGGCCGAGCACCTCCACGCGCTGGGTGTGACCTGGTTCGAGGAGCCGGTGTCCTCCGACGACCTGTCGGGACTGGCCGCCGTCCGCGCCGCCGTCCCGCTGGATGTCACCGCGGGGGAGTACGGCTATACGCTCGCCTACTTCCACCACATGCTGCGCGCGGGCGCCGTGGACTGCCTTCAGGTGGATGTGACCCGGTGCGGCGGCATCACGGTCTGGCTGCGGGCCGCGGCCCTCGCGGAAGCCGCGGGCATCGAGGTCTCCGGGCACTGCGCGCCCCACGCGCACGCCCACGCGGCGGCGGCCGTGCCGAACCTGCGGCACCTCGAATGGTTCCACGACCACGTCCGTATCGAGTCCCTCTTCTTCGAGGGCGCGCTCGACCCGGACGCGGGAGCGATCCGTCCCGGCGGGAGCGGCGCCCCGGGCCTCGGGCTGACGTTGCGGGAGAAGCAGGCGGAGAAGTACCGCGTCGCCTGACGCGTGGTCAGGGACGCGATACGGCACGGCGGATGCCCGCGCCCCCGCCCGGAGCGGTCATCCGCCGCCCTACGCGGGCTGGTTGGTGACGTAGAAGCCGGGGTCGTGGATGGGGGTGATCTCGGCGCTCTCGCCCTGGGCGGCCAGCCATTCGGCGCGCAGACGCGCGGCCTCGTCGTCGGCCTGGGAGGCGGGCACGAGACGGCCGTCGGGGGTCAGACGCATCGGTGTGTCCCCGGCGGGGCGCCAGTCGAAACGAGCGGCGATCTTGAAAAGGTCCTCCTGGGTGAGCGGACCGCCGTTGTCCTTCTCGGCCTGGAGCGCGGTGGGGTGGTAGTCCTCGTAACCGCCCGGCATGTGCAGGGTCAGGAAGTGGCAGCCCTCACCGGGCGGCGTGGCCCAGGTGTGGCGCACACCGCTGGTGATGTGGGCGAGGGCGCGCGGACGCAGCTCGACGACCTCGTCGTCGACCTGGACCAGGAGGGTGCCGGAGACGACGTAGTAGGTCTCCGTCGACTCGGCGTGGGTGTGCAGCGGAGGGCCCGACCAGGCCGGGCCCTGGCGGGTCTCCACCCAGGAGGCCGCTTGGCCGGTCATCTTGCTGGAAAGGACGATCTCGAACCCGCGGCGGCCTTCGGGGCGTTGGCCGGGGAGGACGATGTGCGTCATATGAGGGCTTCTCTTTCCGCTTGATAATGGCTTGAGTTCTGATCTACCCCACAACGGGCCTGTTCGTCTGCGGGCGCCCGTCCGCAGTCGAACGCGGCTGCCGCTCCCCGCCCCGCACTCTCCCGTGGGTGGCCGGGGACGCCCGTCACTTCCCCGGATCGCGCGACGCCGGCGCCCTTGCCGAAGTGTTTACCGAGGACGGCGTCCTCGCGGGCGGCCCGACCCGCGTGGGGCTAGCTCGATGTGCTCGCCCACAACACAGAACCGGCAACCCTCCATGGCGCGGCGCTGCACGCGCTGTTCACCCGCCCGGCCGGTCCGCTCCCGCGCGCCGCCCCTTCCTCTCAGGCGGCCTGCCGCACCGGCCGCACCCACAGGTACACCGCCGTGGCCGCCGCCAGCAGCGCGACACACCCGGTGAAGACCAGCCCCGCCGGCCGCAGGCCCAGGGCGACGGCCATGGCCCCCACCCCGACCACGGGGATCGAGATCGCCACGTACAGCACGACGAACAGCGCGGAGGTGATCTCGGCCCGCCGTTCGGGCGGGCTGTGCTCGCCCACCTCGGTGACCCCGGCCCGGAACGAAAGCCCCTGACCCGCGCCCGCCGTGAGCGCCCCCGCCACCAGCAGGGGCAGGGAGGCCGCGAGCAGCGCGGAGGCGATCAGCGCCATGCCGGCCACCAGGACCACGCAGCCCCACGGCAGCGCCCGGCGCACACCGACCCGCCCCATCAGGAGCTGACCGGCCGTCGAGGCGGCGAAGACGCTGAACACCACCGTGCCGGACACCGCCGGTTCGCTCACTCCCACCACCTCGCTCAGGAAGCTCGGTGCCACCGAGGTGAACAGCCCCATGGTGGCGAACCCGGCGAAGCCGGCCATGGCCGCCGGGACGAAGGCGGGGCGCACCGACCGGGGTACGCGCAGCCGCCGGGGCCGCCGGGATCCGCCCTGCCGGTCCCGTACCGTCTCGGGGATCAGCAGGACGCCGACGACGCCCGCGGCGACCAGGGCCAGGTCCACCAGGAAGACCTGGCGCAGCGGGTCGGAGGCGAACTGCGCGATGAGGCCCGCGAGCAGCGGGCCGCTGCCCAGGCCGCCCATGTTGGCGGCGGTGGCGAGCAGCGTGGCCGACGCGGCCCGCCGCGCGGGGGCGAGCTCCACCACGGCGGCGGTCGCGGTGCCCGTGAACAGGCCCGCCGAAAGCCCCGACAGCACCCGCCCGGCGAACAGCTCCGGCAGCCCCTGCTCGAAGAGGAAGCACAGCGCGCTCAGCGCCGACGCCACCAGCCCCGCCAGCAGGACCGGGCGCCTGCCCACGGAGTCCGACAACTGCCCCAGCAGGAGCAGCGCCACGATGACACCCACGGCGTACACCGCGAAGATCACGGTCACCATGAACGAGGAGAAGCCCAACTCCTTTTGGTACATGCGGTACAGGGGAGTGGGCAGGGTCGTGCCGCACATCGCGACGGCGAAGGCGTAGGCGGCCACGAGGAAGGGCCAGTCGCGTCCCGCGCCGCCGCGCCCGGGACCGGCGTCGTCCGCCTCGCTCGCGGATACGTGGTTGCTCACCCGCGACTGCCTATCAGGAAGATCCCGGCAGAAGCCGCGCGCCCCGCGCACCGGCGGTCATGACGCACCGGCTGGGCGAAGGCGGGACCCGGGACGGGCCCGGCGGGCAGGACGCCCGGGACCGGACGACGGGGCCAGGACGGGGCCGGGGCCTCATGTGTCCGGGTCCCGGGCACGCCGACGGTATGAGGGCATCCACCCGTCGTCGGGCAGTGCCCGGTCTGTGAGTCCCCCTCATGTGCTCCTCCGCTCCACCCGTAGCCCTCGACCGGAGCGTCGGCTCCGGCCCCACCCGCATCCCCTTCCAGATACGGGCCGGTGCCGCCTCGTGGGACGAGCTGACCGGGATCGCCCGGCGGCTGGAGGCCGACCGGTTCGTGGTCGTCTGCGACCGGGGCGTCCCGGCCGCGCACGCTCACCGCGTCCTGCACCACCTCGGTGCCGCCGCCCCCACCCGCCTGGTGCGGGCGGCCGGCCCGGACGTGGCCGGGACCGGGGACCTTCCCGCCGGGGCCGTGGTCGTCGCGCTCGGGGGTACGAACGTCCTCGACGCCGCCGATCCGGTGGCCGCGCGCACCCGCCGCGCTCCTCTGCTCCTGCCGACCACCCTGCCCGCCGTGCTGGACACGGCGCTGTCGCTGGTCGGCCCCGCCGGGCCGCGCCGGGTACCGGCCCTGGTCCGCGCACAGCTTGAGTTCCTCGACACGCTGGCGCCCGGCGCCGTGCGGCCGGGGCTGTACGCCCTGGTCAGGAATGTGCTGGCGGTGTGTCCCGGCTCCTTCGACCAGGTCTGCGCCCGGCTGCGGCCGGACGGCCGGTACGACAGGAACGCGCTGGTCTCCTTCATCGCGCTCTGCGCCGACGCCCGGGCCGCGATGACCTGCTACGACCCGCTGGAGGACGGCCCGGCCGGAGTGCTGCGCTACGGGCACGTGGTGGCCGACGCCCTGCGCGCCCTGGGCGTCGGGGCGCTGCGCTACGGCGACGCCGTGGCCCAGGGCCTGCTGGTGGCCGCCCGCTGCGCCCGGCGGATGGGGCTGCTCGACGCGGAGGGGGAGGCCGCGCACCGCGAACTCCTCGCACGCTGGGGCGCGCCCGACGTCCTTCCCGCGGCCGTGACCGTCCAGGACGTCCTGGGAGTCCTGCGGCGCCCGCCGACCGGCAGCGGCGCCCCCGAGGACGGCCCGCGCGCCCGGCGGGACCCGGACCACGCGCTCGGCATGGTCCTCCTCGACGCCCTGGGACAGCCCCACATCCGAGGTGGCCGCACCGTCACCGCGGTCGGCCCGGACGTCGTACGGGACGGCCTGGAGGCCCTCGCCGGGACGGCGGGCCCGTCGGCGTCCCGTCCCGGCGGCCGGGACCGGACCGGGACCCGGCCGGGACCGTCGTCTCATGTGCCCGGGGCGCCGGGACCCGCAGCGTAGTGAGGGACATACCGCCCCGACCACCCCCCGCCTCCTGTGAGG
>NZ_JBJHPC010000169.1:0-12509 GCF_045257485.1 Streptomyces sp. YS-3
CCCGCACCCCACTTCGCCCCCTGCGCTACGAACTCCGGCGCCTCCTCGGCGTCCGTACGACATATGTGCTCCTCGGCGCCGCGCTCCTCGGCTCCGTCGCGCTCGCCGTCGTACTCGGGCGCTCCGGGCACACCCCGCTGCCCCACCTGGTGGCCGCCTGGCCGAGGTTGCTGCCGTTGCCGCCCGCGGCGCTCGCCGCCGGGATCCTCGGGGCGCTCGCCTTCGGCGAGGAGTACCGCTACCCCGCGCTCGCGGCCGACCGCGGCACCGTCCCGCGCCGGCTCGGACTCCTCCTCGCCAAACTCGCCGTCTCGGCCGTGGCCGCCCTGCTGCTGGCCGTGCTCACCGTCGCCCTGGACGCACAGGCCCTGCGCCTGGTCTACGGCCGTGACGTGGTGCGCGTTCCCCCCGACTGGCCCTCGCTGGTGGCGAGTTGGGCCGGACTGACCGTCGGTTGCGCCTGGGCCGGGCTGCTCGCGGCCGGCATCTTCCGTGCCACCGCCGCCGGGCTCGCCGCCGTCCTGGCGGTACCGGTCGCCGTCGTACCCCTCGTACAGAAGGCGCTGTCGGCCCCGCAGGCACGTTCGGTCGCCGGACTCCCGGCCCGGCTGCGGGACGTGGCCTGGCTGCGCTGGCCCCATCTGCTGGACGACGCGCTGGCCGCGGCGCTGCACCTGCTCGCCCGGCCGCAGGGCGCCGCCCTCGCGCTGTCACTCACCGTGCTGCTCTGCGCCTACGTGGTCACCGGCCTTCGCGGGAGGGCCCGTTGGTGATCCCGCTCCGGCCCCGGTGTGTACGGAGCGTCACAACTCCCCAGACAATGCCCGCTTCTTTCCGATAAAGCGTCAATTGCGTGGGGTGCGGAGATCACCCTTTCGTGTGCTTTTCACCAAAGACCTCAAGGGCCGTGGAAGACCCGCCGACAAAGGATGCGTGAGTACCCTTGCGCACACCATGATGACCACCGCCCGCGCCGCCGACTCCGGCCTCGCAGGACCGGGCGAACTCGACCGCTACCCCTACGCGGAGGCGCGCGGCGCCGACCGCGTCTCCCTCCCCGCCTGGGACGGAGCCGAGGCAGACCTCGGCCGGGTGAGCCGCCGCGCGGCGGGCAGCCGCGGGAGAGGACTGCACGGCCAACTCGTCCAGCAGCTCGGCCAGATGATCGTCTCCGGCGATCTCGGCGCCGACCGCCCGCTGGTCCCCGAGGAGATCGGCCAGCGCTTCGAGGTCTCCCGGACCGTCGTCCGCGAGTCGCTGCGCGTACTGGAGGCCAAGGGCCTGGTCAGCGCGCGCCCCAACGTCGGCACCCGGGTCCGCCCGGTCAGCGACTGGAACCTGCTGGACCCCGACATCATCGAGTGGCGGGCCTTCGGGCCGCAGCGCGACGACCAGCGGCGCGAGCTCAGCGAGCTGCGCTGGACGATCGAGCCGCTGGCCGCCCGGCTCGCGGCGGGGCACGGCCGCGAGGACATCCAGCAGCGCCTCGGCGACATGGTCGAGATCATGGGCCACTCCCTCACCCAGGGTGACGTGATCACCTTCTCGCGGGCCGACGCCGAGTTCCACTCC
Source organism: Streptomyces sp. YS-3 (assembly GCF_045257485.1). Taxonomy (NCBI): domain Bacteria; kingdom Bacillati; phylum Actinomycetota; class Actinomycetes; order Kitasatosporales; family Streptomycetaceae; genus Streptomyces; species Streptomyces sp. YS-3. The sequence goes on from NZ_JBJHPC010000169.1 coordinate 1,573, forward strand.
CTGCTGATCCAGGCCGCGGGCAACCGGATGCTGGAGCACCTCTCCGGCATCGTCGGCGCCGCCCTCCAGGTCTCCGGCGGACCGGTCACCGGCTGTGACCGCCACTCGGAGGTCGCCCTCACCCATCACGGGCGGATCGTGGACGCGCTGGCCGCCGCCGACGGGTCGGCGGCCGAGTCGGCGATGCGCCAGCTGCTCACCGTCCACCCCGAGGTCGAGCGCGTCGTCCCCGCGCCGCGCGAGCACTGAGGGCGGAGCGCTGCCGGGCGAGGCCTCGCCGCCCCGTCCGGAGGAAGCACGCGTCGCCGGACCTCGGGGGGTCCGGCGACGCGAGGGTGGGACCGCGATTGCGGGACTGTGATTCTGGATACTTTGTCCCTACTGGCCGTTTATGTCGGACATGGGGTGTGACTCGGGCCACGTAGATTGGGCGTAACACTCCTCGGAACCGTGCGATGACCTAAGAGGTAACAGCCGAGGAAGGAATACAGCCGCCGTTCGCGGCGCTGTGCAGCTCCGAGGTTCAGCCCGCGTCGTCGGCACAATCCCCAGCCGACGGTCGTCGGCTCCGGCCCGATCATGGGCGGGGCCGGAAGCCGTTTTCCATCGTTCCGAGAGGTTGTTCGTGTCGGCCAGCACATCCCGTACGCTCCCGCCGGAGATCGCCGAGTCAGAGTCTGTGATGGCGCTCATCGAGCGGGGAAAGGCTGATGGGCAGATCGCCGGCGATGACGTGCGTCGGGCCTTCGAAGCCGACCAGATTCCGCCAACCCAGTGGAAGAATGTTCTGCGCAGCCTCAACCAGATCCTCGAGGAAGAGGGTGTGACGCTGATGGTCAGTGCCGCGGAATCTCCCAAGCGCACCCGGAAGAGCGTCGCAGCGAAGAGCCCGGCGAAGCGCACCGCCACCAAGACGGTCGCGGCCAAGACGACCGTGACCAAGACCGTCGCGGCCAGCGCGGCCCCGGCCGCCGAGACCGTGGACGTGTCGGCGGACGACGCCGAGGCGCCCAAGAAGGCCGCCGCCAAGAAGACGGCCGCGAAGAAGACCGTCGCCAAGAAGGCCGTCGCCAAGAAGACGGCGGCGAAGAAGACCGCCGGCAAGAAGGGCGACGAAGAGGTCGTCGAGGGCGAGGAGCTGCTCGAGGACGTCGCGCCCGGCAAGGGTGACGAAGAGGAGGCCGAGGGCGAGAACAAGGGCTTCGTCCTCTCCGACGACGACGAGGACGACGCTCCCGCCCAGCAGGTCGCCGTCGCCGGTGCCACCGCCGACCCGGTCAAGGACTACCTGAAGCAGATCGGCAAGGTCCCGCTGCTCAACGCCGAGCAGGAGGTCGAGCTCGCCAAGCGCATCGAGGCCGGCCTGTTCGCCGAGGACAAGCTGTCGGCCGCCGACAAGCTCGCCCCCAAGCTCAAGCGCGAGCTGGAGATCATCGCCGAGGACGGCCGCCGCGCCAAGAACCACCTGCTGGAGGCCAACCTCCGCCTCGTGGTCTCGCTGGCCAAGCGCTACACGGGCCGCGGCATGCTCTTCCTGGACCTCATCCAGGAGGGCAACCTCGGTCTGATCCGCGCGGTCGAGAAGTTCGACTACACCAAGGGCTACAAGTTCTCCACGTACGCCACCTGGTGGATCCGTCAGGCGATCACCCGCGCGATGGCCGACCAGGCCCGCACCATCCGTATCCCGGTGCACATGGTCGAGGTCATCAACAAGCTCGCGCGCGTGCAGCGCCAGATGCTCCAGGACCTGGGCCGTGAGCCCACCCCGGAGGAGCTGGCCAAGGAGCTCGACATGACCCCGGAGAAGGTCATCGAGGTCCAGAAGTACGGCCGTGAGCCGATCTCGCTGCACACCCCCCTGGGTGAGGACGGCGACAGCGAGTTCGGTGACCTCATCGAGGACTCCGAGGCCGTCGTCCCGGCCGACGCGGTCAGCTTCACGCTTCTGCAGGAGCAGCTGCACTCGGTCCTCGACACCCTCTCGGAGCGCGAGGCGGGCGTGGTCTCCATGCGCTTCGGCCTCACCGACGGCCAGCCGAAGACCCTGGACGAGATCGGCAAGGTCTACGGAGTGACGCGTGAGCGCATCCGCCAGATCGAGTCGAAGACCATGTCGAAGCTGCGCCACCCGTCGCGTTCGCAGGTGCTGCGCGACTACCTCGACTAGGCCGCGTTCGTACGCTTGTCGTACGGGTCGGATGTGACCGAGGGCCCGGTTTCCGTAAGGGAACCGGGCCCTCGCGCGTGTCTGAGCGGGTGCGAGGCGTCAATGCCTCGTTGACTCTGAGTGTGCCTGTGCCACCCGGAGTCAGGAGACCGTATGCGACGTCCCACCGCCCGAGCGCTGCGCGGGGTGCTGGCCCTCACGGCGGCGGCCACCGCCGTACCGCTGGCCGCGCCGGTACCGGCCGCCGCCGACAGTGTGGTCATCGGGGGCACGCCCGCCTCCGTCAAGGACAGTCCCTACGTCGTCGCGCTCTCCAGCCGTACCCGGTTCGGCTCAAAGCGCGCGGGCCAGTTCTGCGGGGGAGCGGTGGTCGCGCCCACGAAGGTGGTCACCGCCGCGCACTGCCTCAGCAGGGAGGTGCTCGGCGCCAACGGGATGGCGGACCTGAAGGTCATCGCGGGCCGCTCCGAGCTGCGCGGCACCACCGGGCAGGAGATCGGCGTACGGGACACCTGGGTCAACCCGGGCTACGACCCGGTCAGCAACGCGGGTGACATCGCGATGCTGACCCTGGCGACCGCGCTGCCCGAGTCGTACGTCATCGGCCTCGCGGGGCCGGGCGATCCCGCGTACGCCCCGGACACCCCGGCGGCGGTCTACGGCTGGGGTGACACCACGGGACGCGGCACGTACGCCCTGTCGCTGCGCTCCACGCGGGTGCGGGTGCTGGCGGACCAGGCCTGTGAGCGCGCCTACCCGCACAGCGCCGAGGGCGCGTACACGAAGGCCACCATGCTGTGCGCAGGCGATCCCGCGGGCGGCCACGACGCCTGCCAGGGCGACAGCGGGGGCCCCCTGGTGGCCATGGGGCGGCTGATCGGCCTGGTGTCCTGGGGAAGCGGCTGCGGCGAGGCGGAGAACCCGGGGGTCTACACCCGGATCTCCGCGTTCGTCGGCCCGTCACGGAACGCGGCGCCCCTGTAGCGGCGCGCGAGCACGAGAACGGGCGGTCGCCCCACGCGGGGGCGACCGCCCGTCGCCGGTCCTGGACCGGCCCTGGCTCGTCGTCAGTGCGAGGTTCAGCGATCCTCTTCGCCTGCGGATTCGGGCACCGCGGTGAGGCGGTCCGTCTCGTCCTGTATCTCAGCGGCGATCTTCTTCAGTTCCGGCTCGAACTTACGTCCGTGGTGAGCGCAGAAGAGCAGTTCGCCGCCGCTGGTCAGAAGGACACGCAGGTATGCCTGTGCGCCGCAGCGGTCGCAACGGTCAGCGGCCGTCAGGGGGCTCGCGGGGGTCAGAACAGTAGTCACGTCGCCTCTTCTCTAGCTCGACGAGCTGTCGTACCAGGGTCAACATCCAACCAGGCCGAAAACGTTCCCGCTCGTGCCTTTTCCTTGAAAGTTCTTGGTCAAGGTGGCTGTCTGCTGCCGGTTGGCGGCGAATGAGCCGTATTGCGGTGCTTTACGGTTTCGCGTTGCTTGTCTCGGTTGGTCCTCCCGGCGGGGTTGCCGGTTGTTCATGAGGACGTGCCCGGAGCCTAAATGGTTCATGCCTGGATGGGAACGTGACATCCGTATCACCCCCACGAGGGATCGAACATGCATACGACGCTGGACTAGCATGAGTATTGCCGAGGGTGGCGTGACAACGGCTCTACCAGGCCTCGGTACCCTCTGACCGGCGACCGACGCCGGCCCCCTACCCACCAGGGGGCGAATTGAAATTCAGCGAGGAGCGAACTGCGTGACCGCCGAGACGTCCGTTCCGTCCACTGCGCTGCTCTCCGGCGCCGACCGGGACGGCTCCAACTACACCGCGCGGCACCTGCTCGTCCTTGAAGGCCTCGAAGCGGTCCGCAAGCGCCCGGGCATGTACATCGGCTCGACCGACAGCCGCGGTCTCATGCACTGCCTCTGGGAGATCATCGACAACTCCGTCGACGAGGCCCTGGGCGGGTACTGCGACTTCATCGAGGTGATCCTGCACGACGACGGCTCGGTCGAGGTGCGGGACAACGGCCGGGGCATCCCGGTCGACATCGAGCCCAAGACCGGTCTGTCGGGCGTCGAGGTCGTCATGACCAAGCTGCACGCCGGCGGCAAGTTCGGCGGCGGCTCCTACGCCGCCTCCGGCGGTCTGCACGGCGTGGGCGCGTCCGTGGTGAACGCGCTCTCGGCCCGCCTCGACGTCGAGGTCGACCGCAACAGCGCGACCCACTCGATCAGCTTCCGGCGCGGTACGCCCGGTATGTTCACCGAGCAGGGCCCCGACGCCCCCTTCGACCCGTCCAGCGGGCTGCTCAAGGGCAAGCGCGTGCCCAAGACCCGCACCGGCACCCGTATCCGCTACTGGGCGGACCGCCAGATCTTCCTGAAGGACGCCAAGCTCTCCCTGGAGACGCTGCACCAGCGGGCGCGCCAGACCGCCTTCCTGGTCCCCGGGCTGACCATCGTCGTCCGCGACGAGCGGGGCATCGACGGCGAGGGCAAGAAGGAAGAGACGTTCCGCTTCGACGGCGGGATCAGCGAGTTCTGCGAGTACCTGGCCCAGGACAAGGGCGTCTGCGACGTGCTGCGGCTCACCGGCCAGGGCAGCTTCAAGGAGACCGTCCCGGTCCTGGACGAGCGCGGCCACATGACCCCCACCGAGGTCACCCGTGAGCTCGGCGTGGACATCGCGCTGCGCTGGGGCACCGGATACGACACGAACCTGAAGTCGTTCGTGAACATCATCGCCACCCCCAAGGGCGGCACCCACGTGGCCGGCTTCGAGCGCTCGGTCACCAAGACCGTCAACGAGGTGCTGCGCTCGGCGAAGCTGCTGCGCGTCGCCGAGGACGACGTCGTCAAGGACGACGCCCTGGAGGGCCTCACGGCGGTGGTCACCGTCCGGCTCGCCGAACCGCAGTTCGAGGGCCAGACCAAGGAGGTGCTCGGCACCTCGGCGGCCAACCGGATCGTCGCCAACGTGGTCGCCAAGGAGCTGAAGGCGTTCCTGACCTCCACCAAGCGCGACGCCAAGGCCCAGGCGCGATCGGTGCTCGAAAAGATCGTCGCGGCGGCCCGGACCCGGATCGCGGCCCGTCAGCACAAGGAGGCGCAGCGGCGGAAGACGGCCCTGGAGTCCTCCTCGCTGCCGGCCAAGCTGGCCGACTGCCGCAGCGACGACGTGGAGCGCAGCGAGCTCTTCATCGTCGAGGGGGACTCCGCGCTCGGCACCGCCAAGCTCGCCCGGAACTCGGAGTTCCAGGCGCTGCTGCCGATCCGGGGCAAGATCCTCAACGTGCAGAAGGCGTCCGTCTCGGACATGCTCAAGAACGCCGAGTGCGGCGCGATCATCCAGGTCATAGGGGCGGGCTCGGGCCGTACCTTCGACATCGACGCGGCGCGGTACGGCAAGATCGTGCTCCTCGTCGACGCCGATGTCGACGGCGCCCACATCCGCATCCTGCTGCTGACCCTCTTCCAGCGCTATATGCGCCCGATGGTCGAGGCGGGCCGGGTCTTCGCCGCCGTCCCGCCGCTGCACCGCATCGAGCTGGTCCAGCCCAAGAAGGGCCAGGACAAGTACGTGTACACGTACTCGGACAACGAGCTGCGCCAGACCCTGCTGGAGTTCCAGCGCAAGAACGTCCGGTACAAGGACTCCATCCAGCGCTACAAGGGCCTCGGTGAGATGGACGCCGACCAGCTGGCGGAGACCACGATGGACCCGCGCTTCCGCACCCTGCGCCGGATCAACATCGGCGACCTGGAGGCCTCCGAGCAGGTCTTCGACCTGCTGATGGGCAACGAGGTGGCGCCCCGCAAGGAGTTCATCACCAGCTCGGCGGCGACGCTGGACCGGTCGCGCATCGACGCGTAGCCGCGAGCACGGCCAGGCCACGGCCTGGGCCGGGTCAGGAGTCGGCCGGTTCGGGGCCGGGGCCCGGGGGCAGTGCCAGGACCACGGCGAGGGCCGGGGTCCGCGTCGCGGTCGCGGCGCGGGGCCCGGCCCTGCCCTCTGTCCGGCCGTGACCGCAGCCGCGGCGGGCTGTCCGGGTGGGGGCTCCACCCGTGGGTGGAGCCGAGGGATCCACCCACGACCCACCCCTGATCCGATGCGTCCGACCAGGCCGTTTCCGTAGCTTCGAGGGCAGAGCAAAGTTCTGCCGATCGTGGTTCCGGAGGCCCAGATGTCCTCGCTCGTGAATGTGCTCGTGGCGGTGGCCGTCGTCGCGCTGATCGTCTCGCGCCAGGTGCGGCCCCAGCGACTGGCCGACGCCAAGCGCTGGTGGGTCGTGCCGGCGGTCCTGGTCTGGCTGGGGATACGGCAGAAGGGCCTGGTCGACCCGGACCACCACCTGGTCTCGGCCGTGCTGCTCGGCATCGAGCTCGCGACCGGGCTCCTCATGGGCGCGGCCTGGGCCTGGACCAGCAAGGTGTGGTCCGAGCCGGACGGCTCGGTGTGGACCAGGGGCACCAGGGCAACCGCGGCCGTCTGGGTCCTGGGCATCGCCGTCCGGGTGGGGCTCGCCGTCATCGCCGCCCTGGCCGGGATACGGATGGGCACGGGCGCCCTGCTGCTGGGCCTGGCCGCCTCGCTCCTGGTCCGCGGCGGCATCCTGGCATGGCGCGCCCGCTCCCTGCCCGCGTCGTACGGTGTTGCTGCCGCCCCGGCCCGGCCGCTGTGGAAGGACCGCGTGTGACCACCGACGTCTGGTTCAGCTGGCCCTCGCGGGAAGCGCTCTCCCACGAGGGGCTCAGCCGCGCGCGGATCGGCATCATGTGGAGCGTGCGCGGGCTGCTGCTCGGCGGGATGCTGTGGACCGCGATCAGCGAGAAGGGCCCGCGGAACTGGTCCTGGGCCGTGGGCGTCGCCATGGTGGCGGTGATGGTCGTGCTGGCCCGGGCGTTCTGGCGGCAGACCCTCGCCCACCGGCTGTCGCCGTCGCTGGGGCTGCTCGCGCTCCTGATGGCGTCGGCGGTGGGCGCGCAGCAGACCGACTGGCACATCTTCGCGGCCATCGCATGGTGCGGCTGCGCGGTCTCCGCCCTGGAGCGGCTCCCGCTGGGCGCCGCCATCCCCTCCACCCTGGTGGCCCTCGGGGCGTATGCCGCGGCGAACACCGACGACTGGCCGACCACCGCCCTGACCACGGCGGGCCTGGGTCTCGCCGGATACGTGCTGCGGCTGGACGCCGAGGCGCGGGGCAGCGCGCAGCGGCTCCTGGCCCAGGAGCGGGCCGCCCGGGCCGCCGAGGCGGAGTCGGCCGCGCTCGCCGAGCGGGCCAGGATCGCCCGCGAGATCCACGATGTGCTGGCGCACAGCCTCTCCGCGCAGCTGGTGCATCTGGAGGCGGCCCGGCTGATGATCGAGCGCGAGCCCGCCGGCGACTTCCGGGACCGGATCCTGGAGCGGGTGGTCGCCGCCCGGTCGATGGCGCGGGAGGGCCTGGCCGAGACCCGGCAGGCGCTCTCCGCGCTGCGCGGCGAGATCACCCCGGTCGAGGACTTCCTGTACACGCTGGTCGAGGGCGGCGGCCCCGGCGGTCCGGCGGGGGTCCAAGTGGCGGGGGAGCGGCGGCCGTTGACGGCCGAGGCGTCACAGACGGTGCGACGCGTGGCGCAGGAGGCGCTGACGAACGTACGCAAGCACGCCCCGGGGGCCGCCGTCGCCGTCCGGCTGGAGTATCTGCCGGACGAAGTGGCCCTGGAGGTACGTGACTCGGGCGGCGGCCAGGTCGCCGATGATCTGGGACTGAGCGGTTCCGGATACGGTCTGCTCGGGATGAGGGAGCGCGCCGAACTGCTCGGCGGGACTCTGGAGGCGGGACCGGAGGAGGAGGGCTTCGTGGTGCGGCTGAGGGTGCCGGCATGACCGGCGAAGGGGGCGGTGTGACGGCAGGAGGCGCCGGGGCCGGGAACGGCGCCAAGGAGGCGGGGCGCGCGATCCGGGTGGTGGTGGCGGACGACCAGTCGGTGGTGCGTGAGGGGATCGTGATGCTCCTCGGGCTGCTGCCGGGTGTCGAGGTGGTGGGCGCGGCCAGGGACGGCGAGGAGGCGGTCGCGCTGGTCGCCGAAGTGGCCCCGGACGTGGTCCTGATGGATCTGCGGATGCCGCGCTGCGACGGGGCCGAGGCCACCCGCCGTATCCGCGCCGAATATCCGGGGACCCAGGTGGTGATCCTGACGACGTACGCCGACGACGACTCGCTCTTCCCGGCGCTGCGGGCCGGGGCGCGCGGGTATCTGACCAAGGACGCGGGCGGCGACGAGATCGTCAGGGCCATACAGGACGTGCTGGCCGGACAGGCGGGCCTGGCGCCCTCGGTGCAGCGCCGGCTGCTCGAACGGATGACGGCGCCCGAGCCCGCGGCCGGTCCGGCGGTGCTGCCCGACGGGCTCACCGGGCGTGAGGGCGAGGTACTCGGCCTGGTCGCGGAGGGCCTGTCCAACCCCGAGATCTCCCGCGCGCTGCACATCTCCACGGCGACGGTGAAGACGCACATCAACAACATCTTCGCCAAGACGGGAGCCAGGGACCGGGCACAGGCCGTGCGGTATGCCTATCAGCACGGCCTCACTCGTCCACCGGGTCCGGCCATCACCTGATGGGGTGAAGCGGGGACGTTGAAGAGTGCGGGGGCGCCCCCACTGCCCATCCTTGGGCACGCGGCCGAACAGGGCCGTGGACTAAGGAGTGTTGTTCGGTGGAGAAGCAGGAAGGGCACGACCCGGCGGCGGGACGGATCGACGACCCCTGGTACGACGCGCTCGCCTCCGGCTGGGGCGAACTGGACGGCACGGTGCCCGCGTTCGCGCCGCCGACGCAGCGGGCGGCCGAGCATGCCCCGGGGCGCAGCGCGGCGGACATCTACCTGGAGGTGCAGCGCAGTGCCGCCTTCCAGGAGGTGCGCGCCCGCTACCGCGGGTTCGTGGTCCCGGCGGCGCTGGCGTTCCTTGCCTGGTACATCGCGTATGTCGTCGCCGCGACCACCGCACCGGAGCTGATGGCTCATCGGGTGGTCGGGGCGGTCAATGTCGCCATGGTCGCGGGGCTCGGCCAGTTCCTCTCCACCTTCCTGCTGACATGGGCGTACGCGCGTCATGCGCGACTGCGCCGGGACAGGGCCGCGCTCGAACTGCGCTGGGACACCCAGGAGATGACACGGGGGGCGGCCAGGTGAGCGTCGGCAGGGACCATCAGGCGCTGGCGCTGCTGCTGTTCAGCGCGTTCGTGGCGGCCACGCTGGCGATCACCACCTGGGTGAGCCGTGACCGGCACGGCTCACCGGAGGAGTTCTACGCGGGCGGGCGGCTCTTCTCCCCCATGGAGAACGGTTTCGCCATCGCGGGCGACTACATGTCGGCCGCCTCGTTCCTGGGCATCTCCGGTCTCATCGCGCTCTTCGGATACGACGGGGTGCTCTACTCCGTGGGTTTCCTGGTGGCCTGGCTGGTGGTGCTGCTGCTGGTGGCGGAGCTGGTGCGCAACTGCGGGCGGTTCACCCTCGCCGATGTGATCGCCGCCCGGATGAGCGAACGCCCCGTCCGGATCGCGGTGGGAACTTCCTCGGTCACCGTGTCCGTTCTCTATCTGGTGGCACAGATGGTCGGCGCGGGCAGTCTGGTGGCGTTGTTGATCGGCGGCTCCAGCGGTGCGGCCCGCGCGTGGACCGTCATCGGTGTGGGTGCGCTGATGGTGATCTATGTGTCACTCGGCGGGATGCGGGCGACCACCTGGATCCAGATCGTGAAGGCCGTCCTCCTGATGGCCGGCACCGTCACGCTCACGGTCCTGGTGCTGATGCGCTTCCACGGCAACATCAACCTGCTGCTCAACACGGCGGCCGAGCGGAGCGGGCACGGAAAGGAGTTCCTCGCCCCGGGGCTCAGATACGGCGGGGGGTGGACCGCGCGGCTCGACTTCATCAGCCTGGGCCTGGCCCTGGTGCTCGGTACGGCGGGGCTGCCGCACATCCTCTCCCGCTTCTACACGGTGCCGACGGCCCGGGCCGCGCGCCGCTCGGCCGTCTGGGCGATCGGTCTGATCGGCGGCTTCTATCTGATGACGATCGTGCTGGGCTTCGGTGCGGCGGCCGTCGTCGGCTCCGCCGAGGTGAAGTCCGCGAACGCCGCCGGGAACACGGCCGTACCGCTGCTGGCGCTCAATCTGGGCGGTGGTGCGGACTCCACAGGCGGAACGGTTCTCTTCGCGGTCGTGGCCGCGGTCGCCTTCGCCACCATTCTGGCGGTCGTCGCCGGGATCACGCTGGCGTCGTCCGCCTCGGTCGCCCACGACCTGTACGCCTCGCTGCGGCGGCGCCACGCCAAGCAGCACAGCGAGGTGACGGTGGCCCGGATCGCCGCCGTCGGGATCGGGGCGGTCGCCATCGGCCTGGGGCTGCTGGCCCGGGACCTGAACGTGGCGTTCCTGGTCGGGCTGGCCTTCGCGGTCGCCGCCTCGGCCAATCTGCCCGTGCTGCTCTACTCGCTGTTCTGGCGGAACTTCACCACCCGGGGCGCGGTCTGGTCGGTCTACGGCGGGCTGGTCCCGGCGCTGGTCCTGGTGGTGCTCTCGCCGGTGGTCTCGGGCGGTCCGCACGCGCTGTTCCCCGGGGTGGACTTCCAGTTCTTCCCGCTGGAGAACCCGGGCCTGGTCTCCATCCCCCTCGGCTTCCTCGCCGGCTGGATGGGCACGGTCACCTCACCCGAGCCGCCGGACGCGGCACGCCACGCGGAGACGGAGGTGCGGTCGCTGACGGGGGCGGGGGCGGTGTAGCGGG
>NZ_JBJHPC010000170.1:0-12499 GCF_045257485.1 Streptomyces sp. YS-3
CCGCCCGTCTCCCCCGTCCGGCCTCCCCGGCCGCCCTGCGTAATTCCCCGCCGGGAATTCCGTAATTCCGCCGCAATTCAGCGGAATGCCGGACCCGGAGGGTTTATCAGTGGCCGACGGGAAGTCCGCCGAGAAGGCTCGCAGGGACCAGTCCATTGGTCTTGTTCGCGCTGCCGGTGGCCTGCGAGACCGTGTGGAACAGGGAGTCCTTGCTGTTCGGGTCGAGGGCCTCGGTCTGCACGACCGTCGGCGTGGGGTTGGTCAGGGCCTGGTTCGCCAGCGTCTCCACACCGCCGTTGAGGCTGGTGGGGGCCGGGCTGCCGCCCGCCGCGAACGCCGGAGCCGCGGCTCCCACCACCGCCAGGGAACCGGCTACGACCGCGGCAACCTTCATCGGCTTCATCATCGTTCCTTCCGGTGGCGACATTTCGTCGCGGTTTACTGGTTACCGTGTGCGCGTATGCACCCGTTCACGAGGTGAAAGGGCATGCGCGCTTCGTCGTGACTAACGACCTCCCGGCCCGAGGGAAACCCGGCAATCCTGAAATTGTTGCCCGACCACTCGTATGAAGTGGACCGCCCCGATACTCGTACGAGACGTATTCTCCGATCAGCATCCCGTAGGACGCCGGACGCCGGACGGGACGAGAGCAGCAGCGCGACAGCACAGAACCGCCCTTCCCCCGCGGGGAGAAGGGCGGTCCGGGCACGGCGCCGCCGTGCGGTTGACGTGGGGAGACGTCAGTCGTTCTTGCACTCGTTGCCGAACGCCGGGTTCAGCAGGCCGATCACGTCCACGCTGTTGCCGCAGAGGTTGATCGGCACGTGCACCGGCACCTGGATGAGGTTGCCGGACAGGACGCCCGGGGAGTTGGCCGCGACGCCCCCCGCGTGGGCGTCGGCGGCGGCGACACCGGCACCGCCGGCGACGGCCGCGGCGGCAGCGGCGGAGAGGGCGAGAGCCTTGGCGGTACGCGACATGGAGAAGCGCTCCTCTTGATGTGGGGCTGTGGCCGGGCGTTGTCGCCCGACCTGTGTATCAACGCAGGTCAAAGGCCCCGAGTTGTGGCCCGACTGGGTGAACTCAGTCGTTCTTGCAGGTGTTGCCGAAGACGGGGTTGAGCAGACCGATCACGTTGACGGTGTTCCCGCACACGTTCACCGGCACATGCACCGGCACCTGGATGACGTTGCCGGACAGGACACCCGGGGAGTTGTGCGCCTGCCCCGACGCGTGACTGTCGGCGGACGAGACACCGGCGCCGAGAGCCACGACGGCGGCGCTCGTGCCCACCATCGCGACGGACTTGACCATTCGCTTCATCACTTTTTCCTTTCAGGGCAAAGATGAGGCATGTGAATCAACGAGGCCGTTGACGACCGGATACGGATGATCACCCGATGGGACACTCCGGAACACATTCATGACGATCCCCGGCGGTGAATACGGCTACAGTTGCTCCCCACCCATTGACCGCGCGAAACAGCAGTGCGTCGGGTGCTCGGCCATCCGGCCCAGCAATGCGGAATTCAGTGACCGCCCGGGGGAATGACACCCGTTCGGCGGCCCGCTTATACGAATACCTTCCCATGGGCGGAGTGACCTCGCGTGCAGCCGCAATTCCCCGGTACCGGACCGGAAACCCGTCCCGCGCCGCACCATCCGCACGTCCTGCACCTGGTGCAGCCCGTCGACGGCGGAGTGGCCCGGGTCGTCGCCGATCTGGTGCGTGCTCAGCTGCGGGCCGGAATGCGGGTGTCGGTGGCCTGTCCGGGTACGGGGCGGCTGGGCGCGGAGGCGGCCGGGCTCGGCGCCGACACCCATGTGTGGGAGGCGACGCGCGCGCCGGGGCCGGGTCTGCTCGGCGAGACCGTACGGGCCGCGCGGCTGGTCCGCGGGCTGCGGCCCGACGTGGTGCACGCGCACAGCGCCAAGGCCGGGGTGGCGGCGCGGCTCGCGGTGCGCGGCCGGGTGCCGACCGTGTTCCAGCCGCACGCCTGGTCCTTCGAGGCGGTCACCGGTCCCCTCGCGCTCGCCTCGCGCGCCTGGGAGCGGGCGGCGGCGCGCTGGACCGCGCGGCTGGTGTGTGTCAGCGAGGGCGAGCTCCGTACCGGCGAGCGGGCCGGGGTGCGCGGCCCCTCGGTGGTCGTCCCCAACGGCGTCGACCTCACCCGCCACCGCCCGCCCGCGTCCGGCGAGGACGTACGCGCCCCGCTGGCCGCCCTCGCCGGCGTGGACGCGCACGCGCCGCTGGTGGTGTGCGTGGGGCGGCTGTGCCGGCAGAAGGGCCAGGACGTGCTACTGGAGGCCTGGCGGGAGCTGTCCGGTGAACTGCCCGCCGCCCGCCTGGTCCTGGTGGGCGACGGCCCCGACGAGGCGGCCCTGCGCGCGGCGGCGCCCCCGTCCGTCCTGTTCGCCGGAGCGGTCGAGGACCCCACCGCCTGGTACCGGGCCGCGGACGTCGTCGTCCTGCCCTCGCGCTGGGAGGGCATGGCCCTGGCACCCCTGGAGGCGATGGCCTGCCAGAAACCCGTCGTCGTTACCGATGTGGGCGGCTCGTCCCAGAGCCTGCCGCCCGGGCACGCCCCGCTCTGCCTCGTCCCGCCGGACAGCCCGCGGGCGCTGGCCCGGGCCGTCGGCGCTCTGCTCCTCGACGCGCCGCTGCGTACGGCCCTGGGCCGACAGGGCCACCAGCACGTGACCACCACCCACGATGTGCGCCGGACGGCGGAAGCGATCGCGGACCTCTACCGCGAACTGACCGGCGCCCGGCGCTCCGAGTGCAGGGAACCCACCTTCAAGTGACTGCGGACAACACCGTTCCCTCCCCAGCAGGCGGCGTTCCTTCCCCGGCGGGTCCGCGCCGGGGCGGCGCGGCAGCGGCGGGAGCCGTCGCGACGGTGGCGGAGCCCGGCCGGGCGCCCGCCCCGCCTCCGCTGCCCGTGCGGCGCGCGCCCCGGCCGCGTACGGACGCCGCCCTGATGGCCGTGGACGGCTGCGCGGTGCTGCTGGGAGCGGCGGCGGGCGGCACGGAGCCGGGGCACGGGGCCACTGCCGCGCTGGTGCTGTGCGTCCTGGTCCTGCACGGGCACGCCGGGCTGTACCGGCCGGGCGCCCTCGCCGCGGCGCGCGGTGTCCTGGAGGAGGTGCCCGCACTCGCCTTCCGGGCGGCCGTGGCGTGGTGCGCACTGGCTGCCGTGCTCCCGGGGCCCGCGCTCGCGCTGCGGGCGCTCGCCGCGTCCTGCGCGGTACAGACGGGGGCGAGCGCGGCCGGGCGCTCCGCCGCGTACGCGGTACGGCGGTGGCGCGCCGCCCGCGCGCCGCGCCCGGCCCTCGTGGTGGGCCCGGCGGGCGCGCTGCGGCTGACCGCGGCGCTCGGACGGCGCCCCAGCGGCGGTATCCGCCCGGTCGGGGTGGTGGTGCCGGTCTTCCAGCCGGTGCCGGAGCCGGTCGGGGTGCCGGTGCTGCGCACCATCGAGGAGGTGCAGCGCGCGGTCATCCAGAACGGCGTCCGCGATGTGCTGTTCACCGACGCCGACGACGCCGATCCCACCCTGCTGCTGCGCCAGCTGGAGAGCTGGGGCTGCGCCCTGTGGTACGTCGACACCCGCGCCCCGGGCGTGGCCGGGCGGGCGGTGCGGGGCGAGGAGCTCGCCGGGTTCCCGGTGCGCCGGGTGCAGGCCGCCGGTGTGCGGCGCCCGGGGTTCGCCGTCAAGCGGGTCCTCGACCTGTGCGTGGCGGTGCCCGCCCTGCTGCTGGCCTCGCCGGTGCTGGCGGTGTGCGCGCTGCTGCTGCGCCGCAGCGACGGGCCCGGTGTGGTCTTCCGCCAGGAGCGCGTGGGCCGTGACGGGCGCCCCTTCACCCTCTGCAAGTTCCGTACGCTGCGCCCCGCCGACGCCCACGAGGCCGCCACCCGCTGGAGCGTCGCCCACGACGAGCGCATCGGCCGGACCGGACGTCTGATGCGGCTGACCTCGCTGGACGAGCTCCTCAACCTGTGGAACGTGGTGCGCGGCGACATGAGCCTGGTGGGCCCGCGCCCCGAACGCCCCTACTTCGTCGCCCAGTTCGGCCAGTCCCACCCCGGCTACTGGGCCCGCCACCGCATGCCCGCCGGCATCACGGGACTGGCCCAGGTGGAGGGGCTGCGCGGCGACACCTCCATCGAGGACCGGGCCCGGTACGACAACTACTACATCGACCACTGGTCGCCCTGGCAGGACGTGTGTGTGCTGCTGCGCACGGCGGCGTCCCTGGCGCGCCCGACCGGGAGCTGACGATGAGTCAGAATGTGGCGGCGCCGCCCCGGACCACCGCCCCGCTCCCGCGGATGCTGCCCCGGGCCGTGACCCGCCACGTACATCTGCTGCCGCTGCTCGCCGTCCTCGCCCTGCTCGCGGCGCCCCCGCCCGGCGGCGCGGCCGGCGAGGGCCCGGGCACCGGAACGCCCGCCGACGCGGCCTGCGGCGTCCTCGCCCTGTGGGCGCTGGGCTCCTCGCTCCGGTCCGGGGCGCGCCCGCTGGCCCCGGCCGCCGCCGCGCTGTTCGGCGCCGCCGCCGCCGGGACCGCGGTGGCCGCCGCCGGGGCGGGCGACCCCGGCGAGGCGGTCGCCGGACTGGCCCGATATCTGGAGATCTTCGTCCTGGTCCCGGTCTCGGTGCTCCTCCTGGTGCGCGACCGCCGCGACTTCACGGTCGTCGCGCGGGCGCTGGTGGCGCTCGCCCTGGTTGAGGGCGCGGTGGGGGTGCACCAGTACGCCACCGCCACCGGCGCCTCCTACATGGGCGAGGACATCCGCGCCGTCGGCACGTTCGGCGCCTCGGACATCATGGGCATGGCCACCGTCGTCGCACTCGGCCTGGTGTGCGCGGTGGGCCTGGCGCTCGCGCCCGACGCCCGCGCGGGCCGCGCCCAGCGCCCGGCGGCGCTGGTCTGCGCGGCCCTGCTGCTCGCGCCGCTGGCCCTCTCCTTCAGCCGCGGCGCCTGGATCGCCACCGCCGTGACCTGCGCGGCGCTGCTCCTGCTGGCGGGCGTACGCAGAGCGGTGGCCGTCGCGGTGAGCGTCCTCGCGCTCGCCGTGGTCGTGGTCGGCGGCGCCGGGGCCGGGACCGCGCTCCTCCAAGAACGCCTCTCCAGCATCACCCGGGTCACCGAGGCCCCCGACCAGTCCGTCACCGACCGGTACACCCTGTGGAGCGCCGCCGCCTCGATGTGGCGCGAGGCGCCCCTGACCGGAGTCGGCCTCAAGGGCTTCCCCGCCCACCGCGACAGCCACGCCCCCCTCGCCCTGTCCTCCGGCAGCGACACCGCGGGCGCGGGCGCCGCCTTCCGCCGCCAGCCGCTGCTGTCCCCGCACAACATGTACCTCCTCGTCCTGAGCGAGCAGGGCCTGGTGGGGGTGTGCACCCTGGTCGCCGGCTGGGCGGCGCTCCTCGCCCTCGCCCTGCGCCGGCTGTACGAGGCAGCCGCGGGCCGGCGCCCGGACCGGGACTGCGGCCTCGCCGCCACCGGCCTGCTGCTGTGGCTCCTGGTCGACTTCTGCTACGGCGACATCGGCGGCCCCTCCACCGTCCTGACCGCCCTCGCGCTCGGCCTGGCCGCCTGGTGGGCCCTCGGTCCGCACGGCGGTGCCGGGACACGGCGGGCGCCGCGGCGATGAGCGACGCCTCCCCCGCATCGCCGGGCCCCCCGCCGACGGACCGTCACGACGGCGCCCGGCCGGCGGACACCGCCTCCGGCGGGTTCCTGGCCCGGGCCGCCGCCGTCACCGCCGCGCTCACGGTGGCGGGGGCGGTCCTCGGGCTGCTGCGCGACCGGACGTTCGCGCACGTCTTCGGCGCGGGCACCGACACCGACGCGTTCCTGGTGGCGTGGACGGTGCCGGAGGTCGCGGCCACCCTCCTCATCGAGGACGGGCTCGCGCTGGTACTCGTCCCCGCGTTCAGCCTCGCCGCCCTGCGGCGCGGACCCGGCGGCAGCCCCGACCCGGTGCGCGCCCTGGTCGCCGCCACCCTCCCCCGGCTGATGGCGGCCCTCGCGGGCGTGGCGGCGCTGCTGGCGGCGGCGGCCCCGGCCCTGGTGGACCTGCTGGCGCCGGGCCTGCCCGAGGCGGGCCTGGCCGTCGACTGCACCCGCGCCACCGCGACCTGCGTCGTCTCCTTCGGCCTCGCCGGCTACTGCAGCGCCGCGCTGCGCGGCCACGCCCGCTTCCTCGCCCCCGCGACGATCTACGTGGCGTACAACACGGGCATCATCACCGTGCTCCTCGTCCTCGGCCGGGCCTGGGGCGTACGGGCGGCGGCTGCGGGGGTCGCGGTGGGCGGCGTCCTGATGGTGGCGGCCCAGGCCCCGTCGCTGTGGCGGGGGCTGCGGCGCACAAGGCGGCGCGGCGCTCGGTGGATCGCCCCGGACCCGCACCGCCCACACCGCTCGCCCCATGCGCCCCGCATCCCGGAGCAAGCGAAGCGGATCAGGCACCCCCAGCGGCCGGGAAAACCGGCCGGCACCCTGCGGCTGGCCATGGTCGCCCCCGTCGTCGTCTTCGCGCTCGGCCGCCAGAGCCAGACGCTCGTCGAGCGGCACCTCGCGGCCCCGCTCCCCGCCGGGGCGATCTCGCACCTCAACTACGCCCAGAAAGTGGCGCAGATGCCGATGGTGCTCTCGCTGATGCTGTGCACGGTCACCTTCCCCGTGGTGGCCCGGGCGCTCGCGGCGGGCGAGACCGAGCAGGCGCGGCGGCGCGTGGAGGGCGATCTGCTGGTGGCGGGCGCGATCGTGCTGCTCGGCGGCGCCGTCGTCGTCGGCTGCGCCCCGCAGATCGTCCAAGTGCTCTTCCAGCGCGGCGCGTTCGGCCCCGCCGACACCGCCGCCACCGCCGCCGTGATGCGCGTGTACGCGCTGGGCCTGCTCGCCCAGACCATGGTGGGCGTCCTGGTCCGCTCCTACTTCTCGGCCGCCCGCCCCACCTGGTACCCGGCCGCCACCATGCTGGTGTGCCTGGCGGTGACGGCCGGCGCCGGGGCGTGGGCCGCGCCCCGCTGGGGGGCGCCCGGCATCGCCGCCGCCAACGCGCTGGGCATCGCCGCCGGCGCGCTGCTGCTGCTCGCCGGCGCGGGCCGCCGCCCGCTCGGCCTCGCCCGTCTGCGGGCCGGCGGCGAACTGCTGAAACTGGCCGGGGCGGGAGCCGGGGCCGCAGCCGCCTGCTGGTGGTGCGCGGCCCGCGTCACCGACCCGGCCGCGGCGCTCGCCACCGGCTGCCTCGCGGCCACGGCCGCCTTCCTCGTGCTGGCACGCGCCGCCCGTGTACGGGGCTTCGCACCGCTGCTGCTGCTGTCGGCGCTGCTGCGCCCGCTGACCCGCCCCCTGACCCGAAGGCCGAGGCATGCCCGTTGACACCCCTGCCCTGTGGGCAGCGATGTACCACTCCGTCGGCGCCCGCGCCGACGCCCGCGAGGACGACCCGTACGGCATCACCGTCACCCCCCGGCGCCTGGAGCGGCAACTGCGCTGGCTGCGCGCCCGGGGACTGCTCGGCGTCGGCATGGCCCAGCTGCTGCGGGCCCGTGCCGCGGGCGGCGGCACCCGCCTGGTGGGTCTCACCTTCGACGACGGGTACGCCGACTTCACCGAGGAGGCGCTGCCGCTGCTGCGCCGCTACGACTGCACGGCCACCGTGTTCGCCCTGCCCGGGCGGCTGGGCGGCGCCAACGACTGGGACCCGCTCGGCCCGCGCCGCCCGCTCCTGGACGAGGACGGCATCCGGCGCGCCCTGAGCTGGGGCATGGAGATCGGCTCGCACGGCCTGCTCCACACCGACCTCACCACCGCCGACGACGACACCCTGCGCCGCGAGACCAAGGAGAGCCGCGCCCTGCTGCGCGCGCTGACCGGCCGGGACGTGCCGGGCTTCTGCTACCCGTACGGACGGTGCGACCAGCGGGCCCTGGACGCGGTGCGCGCGGCCGGCTACGGATACGCCTGCGCCATCGACCCCGGCCCGCTGACCGGCCGTTACGCGCTGCCGCGCGTCCACATCGGCGAGCGCGACACCGGCTGGCGGCTGCACCTCAAACGGCGGCTGCACCGCTGGCGGCGCCGGCCGCCCGGCGACGGCCCGGGAACGGGCTTCCTGACCGAGGCCCCGTCCGCCCGGAGCCGTCCCGTACCGGAGCAGGAGGCACGGTGAGAGTCCTGCACGTCATCACCGGTCTCGGCGTCGGCGGCGCCGAGCAGCAACTGCGGCTGCTGATCGCCGCGTTGCCCGCCTCCTGCGAGGTGGTCGCCCTCACCAACCCGGGAGCCGTCGCGGAGGGCCTGGAGGCCGACGGCGTACGGGTGCACCACCTCGGCATGGGCGGCAACCGCGATCTGAGCGCCCTGCCGCGCCTGACCCGGCTGATCCGCCGGGGCCGTTACGACCTGGTCCACACCCATCTGTACCGCGCCTGCCTGTACGGCCGGGCCGCCGCCCGGCTCGCCGGGGTCCGCGCGGTCGTGGCCACCGAGCACTCGCTCGGCGCCGCCACCATCGAGGGCCGCCCGCTCGGCCCGGGGGTGCGCGCCCTGTATCTGGCCTCCGAACGCCTGGGCACCTCCACGGTCGCCGTCTCCGCGACGATCGCGCGGCGGCTGCGCGAGTGGGGTGTGCCCGCCCGCCGCATCCACGTGGTGCCCAACGGCATCGACGCGGACCGCTTCCGCTTCGACCCGCTGCTGCGGGCCCGGGCCCGTACCCTGCTGGCCCTGCCGCACGACGCCTTCGTGATCGGCGGGGTGGGCCGGCTGGTCGCGGGCAAGCGCTTCGACGTCCTGGTCCGGTCCCTGCCGCACCTGCCCGGCGCGCGTCTGCTGCTGGTGGGCGGCGGCGAACAGGAGACGGCGCTGCGGGCGCTGGCGGCGCGGCTGGGTGTGGCCGGGCGGGTGTGCTTCGCGGGCGAGTGCGCGTACGAGGGCGGCGGCGGCCTGGACCTGCCCGCGCTGCTCGCCGCCGCGGACGTCCTGGCCTCGCCCTCCGCCGACGAGTCGTTCGGCCTCGCGGTGGTGGAGGCCCTGGCGGCGGGCCTGCCCGTCGTCTACGCGACCTGCCCCGCCGTCGACGACCTGCCCCCCGGCCGGGCGCCGGGCGCGGTACGGGCCGATCCGGCGGAGTTCCTCGCCGCGCTGCGCGCCGCGAGCCAGGCACCGCCGGGCCGGCTGCCGGTGCCCCCGGCCGTCGCGCACTACACGATCGGCGCCTCGGCGGCCCGGCTGACGGCCGTCTACGAGGCGGCCCTGCACGGCACGACCCCCGTACTCGGCAGACGGCCCTCCGCCCCTTCCGTTGCCACGGACAGCACGGACCCCACGGACAGTACGGACCCCTCCGTCACGTCAGGAGTGAGCGCACGATGAGCCAATCCCCGAGCCCCTGGCGCCGGATGCCGTCGCACCCCGGCGCCCGGCCGCTGCCGAGGTGGTGGCCGCTGCCGGTGTGCGCGCTGCTCGGCGCGGTCGCGGGCGGTGTGTACGGGCTGGCCCGGCCCGCCGAGTACTCCGCGACCAGCTATGTCGTGGTGACCCCCACCGGCAAGTCGGACCCCGCGACCGCCCTGGGCTTCGCCCAGGCGTACGGGCGGGTCGCCACCCAGGTCGCGGTGGTCGGCGACGCCCAGACCTGGGCGGGGGTCCCGGCCGACACCATCCGCCGCCAGGTGCAGACGTCGACCTCCCCGGACGCGCCGATGATCGCCATCACCGGCACCTCGGGGCGGCCGGCCGAGGCCGCCGACATCGCCAACGCGGTGGCCCGCGCGCTGACCGTCAACGGCACGCACACCGAGGCGAGTACGGGTGTGCGCCTGGTGCAGTTCTCGCGCGCGGCCGAGCCCGTCGACCCCTCGTCGGCGCCCGCCTCGCTGACCGCCCTGGTCGGCGCCTGCGCCGGGGGCCTGACCGGCGGGCTGGTCCTGCTCGTCCGGCCCGCCCGGCGCGAGACCGCGCCCGTACCGGCCCCCGCCCTGCCCGCCGGTATGCCCTACGGCGGCGCCCGGTGACGGTCACGACGGCCCGGGACACCGCCCTGGTGGCCGAGGTGTGCACGGACAGCGGCCCCTTCGCGGGGCTGGCGCGGGAGTGGCGGGAGCTGCACGGGCGCTGCCGCACGGCCACCCCCTTCCAGAGCCACGCCTGGCTGCACTCGTGGTGGACGTCGTACGGCGTGAGCGGCAGGCTGCGCGTCGTGCTGGTGCGCCGGGACGGCCGACTGGTCGCGGCGGCCCCGCTGATGCTGGTCTTCCGCCCCTTCCGCACCCTGGTGCCGCTGGGCGGCGCGATCACCGACTTCACGGACGTGCTGCTGGACGACGCGTGCGCGCCGCAGGCGGCCCGGACGCTGGCGGCGGCGGTGCGGAAGGCGGCCGGCGGCGCGCTGGTGGACCTGCGCGAGGTCCGGCCGGGCGGCGCCGCCGAACTGCTGCACGCCCACTGGCCGGGAGCGAGCGCCCGGCTGGCGGACTCGGTGTGCCTGGAACTGCCCGCCGCCCCCCTGGACGATCTGCTCGCCCGGCTCGCCGCCAAACCGGCCCAGCGGGTACGCGCCAAGCTCCGCAGGATCGACGCGCTGGGGGTGGCCGAGCGGGCGGTGGCGCCCGAGGAGGTCCCCGCCACCCTCGACAGCCTGCTCACCCTGCACCGGCTGCAGTGGCGCGGGCGCGGGGTGACCCGTGAGCATGTGCGCCCCCGGTTCGCCGAACACCTGGACCGCTCGGTGCGGCTGATGGTGGCTCAGGGGGACGCGGTCCTCACCGAGTTCCGGCTGGACGGCACGGTGGTGGCCGCCGACCTCACCCTCCAGTCGCCGTCGCTGTCGGGCGGCTATCTCTACGGCGCCCACCCCGCCCTGCGCGAGCACAAGGTCGATACGGCGACGATGCTGATGCGCGCCTGGGCCCGCCGCCTGGACGGCAGTGGCCACGCCGTGCTGAGCATGCTGCGCGGCACCGAGCCGTACAAGCACCACTGGCGCCCCGAGACCGTCCGCAACCAGCGCTTCCTGCTGGCCCGCGGCACCCGCGCGACCCCCCTGCTGTGGTGGTGCGCCGGATACGCGCGGGCGCGGCGCCGGGCCGCGACGGCCGTACGGGAGCTGCGCGCACGGCGTGAGGCGGCGCCCGGCCGGAGGCCCTCCCCGGCGCGGGGCCCCAACTCGGTACCGGGCAGAGGGAGGTAGCACAGGATTCACAAGCGGAAGGAAACCTTCGCCCGCAGAATTGCGAGCATGCTGATTCCTTCCGAACTCGTCCGCCTCGATGAGCGTGTGCACGCCTGGCTGCCCCACTCCCCCGGCACCTGGGGCATGGCCAACTGTGTGGTCGTGGGCTCCGAGTCCGACGCCCTGCTGGTCGACACCCCCTACACCGCGGGCCTCACCCACGCCCTGGTGGAGGCCGCCCGGCGCGTCCTTCCGCCCGGGGCCCGGTTCTCGACCGTCGTCAACACCCATGCCAACGGCGACCACAGCTACGGCAACGGCCTCTTCCCCGACGCGGAGATCATCAGCACCGAGGCGAACCTGGCGCACCTGTGCGCCGAGCCCACTCCCCCGCAGCTCCAGGCCGTACTCGACGGCTGCCGGGCGGAGGTGCCCTTCGAGCGGTATCTGCTGACGCACTTCGGCCGGTACGACTACACCGGGATCGACGTCGTCGCCCCGACCCGCACCTTCAGCGGCCGTCTCGACCTCCTCGTCGGCTCCACGCCGGTCGAGCTGTACGAGGTGGGACCCGCGCACACCGCCGGGGACCTGGTGGTGCACCTGCCGGACAGCGGTGTGGTGTGCGCGGGGGACGTCCTGTTCGTCGGGGACGTGCCGGTGCACTGGGCCGGACCCCTGGACGGGGTGATCGCGGCCTGCGCGCGCATCCTCGCCCTCGACCCGCGCGTCGTCGTCCCGGGCCACGGGCCGCTGGTGGGTCAGGACGAAGTGCGCGCGTACATGGCGTACATGGAGGAACTGCGCGGGCGCGTCCACGATCTGCACCGGGCCGGTACCGGTGTGGAGGAGGCCTCGCGGGTGGTGCTGCGGGAGCTGCGGCGGCCGGGGCTCGGGCTGTGGGAGCGGCTGGCCGTCCTGACGGCCGTGGAGTACCGCCATCTCGACGGCTCCGACGAGCCGTTGCAGCTCGTGAACGTGCTGGACGCGGCGGTGCGGCTCGCCCCGGACTGCGTACCGCAGACGGTGGCCGGGCGCACCGAGCTGGTGGCGGGGCTGCGGGAGCGGCTCCCGGCCGCGCAGCCGGCGGTGGCCGAGAGCTGACCCCCGCGCCTCACGCCGCGCTGCGGGCGGCTCTCCCCTCACGCGGCGGCGCGGCCACCCCGGGGAAGTCGAACGGGGTGAGGACGAAGGTGAGCCGCGTCAGGCCCAGCGCGTGGGCGCGGGTGGGGATCTCCTCGACCAGCCGGCAGATCTGTAGGCCGCGGCGGGGATCGGGGTGGCGCAGTACGCGCAGGGGGCCCTCGGGG
>NZ_JBJHPC010000018.1:0-33029 GCF_045257485.1 Streptomyces sp. YS-3
CCGAATCCCCGTCCCCCCTCGCGCCCACCGCTGTGTCTACTTCGCGGCGTTGGCCGCGTTCACCAGCGCGTCCTTGGTGACCGCGCCCACGAACACCTTGCCGTCGTCCGTCACCAGTGCGTTGATCAGACGGGTCTTGAAGACCGTGCCCGAGCCGAACTTGCCCGTGACCTTGTCGCCCAGGGAGCTGAGGAACTTCTCGGCCTCCGGCGGGACACCGCCCCTGCCGCCCTTGCCGGAGTGCGCGGACGGGATGCCCTTACCTCCTGGAACGTCGAGGCGGGCGATGGAGTTCCAGCCCTTCCCGATGACGTCGAGCCCCTTGAACGCGCTGCCCTCGGCGCCCTTGAAGCCCTTCTCGCCCCGGCCCGCGTGGCCCTTGCCGTCGTCCTGGGTGACCTTCGCGCCCTTGGGCGGCGTGAAGTCGAACGTCGAGGCGGACGGCTTGCCGAAGTCGACCTTCGTGAAGCCCGCGTCGATCACCGCCTTGCCCCCGCCGGCCGGAGCGAGCGTGAACTTCAGCGGCACCCCGTTCTTGGCGTCCACCGCGATCCGGATCGCGCCGATGGTCGAGCCGGACTGCTTCGGCTTGATCACCAGCTGGTATGCGTCCCGGCCCGCCACATGGGAGGTGCCGTCCACGGTCACCGAGGTGGTCGGGTCGACGCTCTTCAGAGCCTGCTCGGCCAGCGCCTTGGGCGTGGTCGGCAGGGACTCGGGGGCCTGACCCGGACGGCCGTGGCCCTTGGCCGCGCCGTCCCCGTGGCCCTTCTCGCCGGCGGCCCGCTGGGAGTGGTAGACCTCGTTCGAGGCGCTGTCGTACGCCCACACGTCGTCCCCGCGGTGGATGACGCTGTACTCCGACGCCTTGTCGAGCACCGACAGCTTCTGCCGGTCCGGGCCGTCGGCCGCGACCCGCAGGGTGTGCGTGCCGGAGGCGAGCTCCATCAGCTTGCTGTCGGGCGAGGCGGAGGACCCGCCTCTGCCCGCGCCGCCCTTGGGGGCGAAGGAGTCGAGACCGCCCAGGGACGGCAGGCCCAGATCCGTGGTGATCTTCATCGTGCCGGAGAGCTGCTGGGCGTCCGACGCGGCGATCTTCTCGATGAGCTGCTGTGCGCTGATCTTCGGCAGATCCGGGTCACCTGAAGCCGCGAGCGCCGGGACCAGCCCGATGGTCGCAGCCGCCACCCCCGCCACCGCGACCGGGACCAGGTACCGGGCGGCCTTGCGGCGGCCCGCGACGAGGTCCCCGGCCTCCTCGGTGGTGTGTGCGCTGTCGTTCGGTGCCATGTGTGCCTTACCTCCGTGGTCGGCGGCGTCCGTCCGTAGTGCTGCGCTCTGTCCACCCCGCGCCGCCATTCTCACCCGAATTGGTCAGGAGTGGTGTTCTCAATCTGACCAAATCAGCCGCCCTCAGGCGTCACCCTCCGGGAGCAACCTCGCGTACCTCTCTGGGATGACACCCGGGTGCGACAGTCGGCCCGACCAGTAGGGGTTGTACGTCGCGTACCTGTCAGACACCTGTCAGGGGCGGCAACTCCGCCGAGGCCAGGAGGGGTTGCCGCCCGGCCCTCGTCAACCCTCCCCGGGCCGACCGGCACTGAGCGCTCTTCAGCCACGGTCCGGGCGCCCGTCCGCGCGCCGGCTCGTACGCCGGGCCGGGACCCCGCCACCCCGCCCCCACGGCGGCGCCGCCGCGCGCCGCCGCACCGGAGCCGGTTCACTGGTGTTTCGCCAGGTATGCGACCGTTCGCACAGCGCTACCGGACCCGTAATGATGTGACCTGGGTCACACTCTTGGCTGAGCGGGTGTTCGAGTTGCTTTGGGCCGGAATCCGTACACCTGAATAAGAGCACCGGTGAACCAGAGCAACAACCGGCACCGGCCGTGTACCACCAAAGGGGATCGCCATGCTCAGCGTCCACCGCATCGCCGTCGGCGCGGCAGCCGGGACAGCCGTCCTGGCGCTGGCCGCCACGGGATGTGGAAGCAACACCAGCAGCAGCAAGACCGAGAAGCCGTCCACGACGGCACCCGCGACCCCGAACCCGGCCGCCTCCACCCTCACCGCCGCCCAGGTCGACAAGGTCGGCACCGTCGTCACGGACGGCAACGGATACGTCCTCTACCGCTTCGACAAGGACACCGCGAAGCCGTCCCACTCCGCCTGTCTGGCCGCCTGCGCGGCGATCTGGCCCCCGGTCCCCGCCACCGGCACGCCGACCGTCAAGGGCATCGACAAGGCCCTGGTCGGCAAGGTCACCCGCCCCGACGGCACCACGCAGCTGACCCTCGGGGGCTGGCCGCTCTACCGGTACGCCAAGGACGACGCGCCCCGCGAGGCGTACGGGCAGGGCGCGGCCGGCACCTGGTTCGCGATCACCCCGGCCGGGGGCAAGGCCACCGCCGACACGGGCGGCGGCACGACCTCCGGCGGTGTCAGCACACCGCCGGGCGGCTCCGGGTACTGAGGCAGGCCGCCGGACCGGCGGATACGGGGACCAGCCCGCGCCGGACCGGCGGATACGGGACTAGCCCGCGCGGTGCACCACCGCGTCGCACAGCTCCTCCAGAGCCGCCTTCGCGTAGCACTCCGGCAGCGGGGCCAGCGTGGCGCGGGCCTCCTCCGCGTACCGCACGGTGTCCCTGCGGGCCTGTTCGAGCGCCGGGTGCACCCGCAGCCGGCGCAGCACCTCGGCGTGCCGGGCGTCGTCCGTCAGGTCGCCGTCGAGCAGCGCGACCAGCTCCAGGTCCTCCGGGCGGCCGTGCTGGGCGGCGTGCGCCCGCAGGTGCAGGACCGGCAGCGTGGGGATGCCCTCGCGCAGGTCGGTGCCGGGGGTCTTGCCGGACTCGTGCGAGTCACTGGCGATGTCCAGCACGTCGTCGGCCAGCTGGAACGCGGTGCCGAGCCGCTCGCCGTACTGCGTGAGGATGTCCACGACCGACTCGTCGGCGCCCGACATCATCGCGCCGAACCGGCCGGAGACGGCCACCAGCGAGCCGGTCTTGCCGGCGAGCACGTCGAGGTAGTGGTCCACCGGGTCGCGGCCGTCGCGCGGGCCCGCGGTCTCCAGGATCTGGCCGGTGACCAGCCGTTCGAACGCCTCGGCCTGGATGCGGACGGCCTCCGGGCCCAGGTCGGCCAGGATGTGCGAGGCGCGGGCGAACAGGAAGTCGCCGGTGAGGACCGCGACCGAGTTGTCCCAGCGGACGTTGGCGCTGGCCACGCCGCGCCGCACCTCGGCCTCGTCCATGACGTCGTCGTGGTAGAGCGTCGCCAGATGCGTGAGCTCCACGACCACGGCCGAGGGCACGACACCCGGCGCGTAGGGGTCGCCGAACTGCGCGGCGAGCATCACGAGCAGCGGCCGGAAGCGTTTGCCGCCCGCGCGCACGAGGTGCTGCGCGGCCTCCGTGATGAAGGGGACCTCGCTCTTGGTGGCGTCGAGCAGGCCCGCCTCGACTGCCGCCAATCCGGTCTGGACATCGGCCTCAAGAGCCTGGTCCCGCACGCTCAGCCCGAACGGCCCGACGACGGTCACGAGGGGTACTCCTGTCTGCTGACGATCACACGGATTGTCGATGTGTCGCTGCCTTCACTCAAGTCAGCGTATCCGGTCGTTGTTCGATCACCGTTGGCGCCTTCCCGTCACCCCCCGCGCACAGCCCGATGGACCCCGGTATGTTCGTGATCAGCCCATATCTTAAGAAAGATGCCGATTGTCCGGAACCACCGAAACCGTGACCGGCCCGGCACCGAGGGATGGCTGACCATGCGGATCCGCACCGACTTCCCGTACGAGACGACGCGCACGGACGTGCTCGTCCCGCTCCCGGAC
This sequence comes from Streptomyces sp. YS-3, assembly GCF_045257485.1. Taxonomy (NCBI): domain Bacteria; kingdom Bacillati; phylum Actinomycetota; class Actinomycetes; order Kitasatosporales; family Streptomycetaceae; genus Streptomyces; species Streptomyces sp. YS-3. Next base: position 3,841 of record NZ_JBJHPC010000018.1, read on the forward strand.
GGGACACGGCTGTACGCACGGATCTGGCGTCCGGTGACCGAGGAGCCGGTCCCGGCGCTGCTCGAATACGTGCCCCACCGCCTCACCGACGCGACCGCGCCGCGCGACCGCCAGCGCCACCCCTGGTACGCGGGGCACGGCTACGCCTCCGTACGCGTCGATGTGCGCGGGCACGGCAACAGCGAGGGGCTGCCGGGCGACCGCTGCGACGCGACCGAGCTCGCGGACGGGGTCGCGGTGGTCGAGTGGCTCGCCGCGCAGCCCTGGTGCGACGGCAACGTCGGCATGATCGGGATCTCCTGGGGCGGCTTCAACTCCCTCAAGATCGCGGCCCGCGCGCCCGGGCCGCTCAAGGCGGTCGTCACCGTCTGCGCGCCCGACGACCGCTATGACAACGACGGGCACTACCTGGGAGGTTCCGTCCTCGCCGGGGCGATGCACGCCCGGGCGGCGCGGACGCTGGCGCTGACGGCGCGCCCGCCGGACCCGGAGCACGTCGGCGAGCGGTGGGGGCGGATGTGGGCGGACCGCCTGGCGGCCCTGGAGCCGCCCCTGCACACCTGGCTGGCGCACCAGCGGCGCGACGAATACTGGCGGCACGGCAGCGTCCGGGAGGAGTACGGGGCGGTCCGGGCCGCCGTGCTCGCGGTGGGCGGCTGGCACGACCCGTACCGGGACACCGTGCTGCGCCTGGTGGAGCAGCTGCCCGCGGACCGGGTGCGCGGGCTGATCGGGCCGTGGTCGCACCAGTACCCGGACCGGGGGCTTCCGCCGGGACCCGCCATCGGCTTCCTCCAGGAGACCCTGCGCTGGTGGGACCAGTGGCTCCGGGGCCGGGACAGCGGGATCATGGACGAGCCGCTGCTGCGCTCCTGGATCAGCGACTCGCACCGGCCCGCCACGGTGTACGGGGAGCTGCCCGGCCGCTGGGTCGGCGACCCGGCCTGGCCCTCCCCGCACGTCACCCCCGTCGTGTACACACTCGGGGGCGCCCCGGTCCGGGTCGACTCCCCGCAGCACACCGGTCTGGACGCGGGCCGCTTCCTCCCGTCCGGCGGTGCCGGCGATCTGCCGCCGGACCAGCGGGCGGAGGACGCGCACTCGGCGGCGTTCGATTTCGCGGTGCCCCTGGACGGGCCGCCGCTGGAGATCCTGGGGCGTCCGCGGGTGACGCTGCGGCTGCGGGTGGACGTGCCGTTCGGGCAGGTCGTCGCGCGGCTCTGCGATGTGGCGCCGGACGGCTCGTCCACGCTGGTCACCCGGGGCGCGCTCAATCTGTCCGCCCGCGAGGGCCCGGACCGCGCGGACGCCTGGCCGCTGGGCGCCACCCAGGACGTGACGTTTCCCCTCGCCGGCATCGGCCACGGCTTCCCGCCCGGCCACCGCCTCCGTCTGGCGGTCTCCTCCGCGTACTGGCCGTGGCTCTGGCCGCAGGCGGACTCGGTGGGCTTCACGCTCGACCCGCGGGACAGCGCCCTGAGCCTGCCGGTCCGCGAGCGCACGACCGACAAGATCGTCTTCGAGGAGCCCGAGCAGGCGGCGCCGCTCGGCGTGGTCTGCCCCGAGCCGCTGGACGAGCCCCGCCCCGAGCGCCTGGTCGTGCGCGATGTCGCCAAGGGCGAGTGGCGCCTCGAAGTGGTCCCCCGCTCCGGCGGTACGAAGGTCCACCCCGACGGTCTGGAGGTCACGGAGGAGGTCGTGGAGACTTACACGATCGAGGAGGCGGACCCGCAGTCCGCGCGCGCCCGCTCCGACTGGACGCTCCGGCTGCACCGTCCGGAGCTCGCCTGGAACGTGACCATCACCACCCGGTCCGAGGTCGCCTGCGACGCGGCGGACTTCCTCACCTCGGACGAGGTGGTGTGCCGCGACGGCGACGAGGTCGTCTTCCACCGGACCTGGGAGAAGCGCATCCCCCGGACGGCGGGCTGAGGCGGCCCGGTCAGGGGCCCTGCCCGGGCAACCGCCGCCGACGTAACGTGTCCTCCACACCCGTGGAAAGCGAGGCAGGCACAGATGTCCGAGCAGAGCCCGCTCGATCTGGCCGAGGGCGATCCCTTCGGCCCGCACAACCTTCCGTACGGCGTCTTCTCCACGCCCGACGCGCCCGGCCACCGCCGTGTCGGCGTCCGCGTCGGCGACCACGTCCTGGACGCGGGGGCAGCCGCGCACGCGCTCGGCTCCCCGTACGCGGCACTGCTCGCGAAGCCCACGCTGAACCCGCTGCTCGCGGCCGGGCGCACGGCCTGGCGCGATGTGCGGCGCGCGCTCACCGCGTGGGTGACGGTGCCCGCGCACCGGCCCGACATCGAGCCCCTGCTGCACCCGCTGGACACGGTCACCCTGCATCTGCCGTACGAGGTCGCGGACTACGTCGACTTCTACGCGAGCGAGCACCACGCCACCAACGTGGGCCGGATCTTCCGCCCGGACGGGGACGCGCTCACCCCCAACTGGAAGCATCTGCCCATCGGTTACCACGGCCGGTCCGGCACGATCGTGGTGTCGGGGACGGACGTGGCGCGCCCGCACGGGCAGCGCAAGGCGCCCTCGGACCCGGCGCCGGTGTTCGGCCCCTCGGTGAAGCTGGACATCGAGGCCGAGGTGGGCTTCGTGGTCGGCACCCCCTCCGAGCTGGGCAGGCCGGTGGAGCTGGCCTCCTTCGAGGACCACGTCTTCGGCCTGTTCCTGCTGAACGACTGGTCGGCGCGGGACATCCAGGCGTGGGAGTACGTGCCGCTGGGCCCCTTCCTCGGCAAGTCCTTCGCCACCTCCGTCTCGGCGTGGGTGACGCCGCTGGAGGCGCTGACGGGCGCCCGAGTGGCCCCGCCCGCGCGGGACTTCCCGCTGCTGCCCTACCTCGACGACGCGCGGTCGGAGGTGCCAGGCGGCTTCGACATCCACATCTCGGTCGCGCTCAACGGACAGGTGGTGGCCGAGCCGCCGTTCGCCGGCATGTACTGGACCGCCGCCCAGCAGCTCGCCCATATGACGGTGAACGGCGCCTCGCTGCGCACCGGCGACGTGTACGGCTCGGGGACCGTGAGCGGCCCCGAGCGCGGCCAGCGCGGCTCCTTCCTGGAGCTCACCTGGAACGGTACGGAGCCGATGGACCTGCCCACCGGCAAGCGCACGTTCCTGGAGGACGGCGATGTCGTCACCATGACCGCGTGGGCCCCGGGCCCGGACGGCGTCCGGGTCGGCCTCGGCGAGGTCACGGGCCGGATCGTGGAGTCCTAGCGGGACAGGCGGAGGGGCGCTCGGCGCGCCCTCCGCCTACTCCTGCTCCCCCAGCACCGCCAGCACGCCCTCGCCGTACGTCAGCAGCTTCTTCTCGCCCACTCCCGCGATCGTGCCCAGCTCCTCCACCGATCCGGGGCGGGCCACGGCGATCTCCCGCAGGGTGGCGTCGTGGAAGATCACATACGCGGGGACGCCCTGCTCCCGGGCCTGCGCGGCCCGCCAGGCGCGCAGGGCCTCGAAGAGCGGGGCCGCCTCCTGCGGGAAGTCGGCCGGGGCGGCCTTGGCCTTGCCCGCACCCCGTGTCCGGGACGCGCGCTCCGGCTTGACCGGCTCGGAGCGCAGCCTGACCTCCCGCTGACGCCCCAGGACCTCGGCGCTCGTCCCGGTCAGGACCAGCGTCCCGTACTCCCCCTCCACCGCCAGCAGGCCCTGGGCGAGCAACTGCCGCACCACGCCCCGCCACTGCGCCTCGGAGAGGTCCTCGCCGATGCCGAACACCGACAGCGCGTCGTGGTCGAACTGGATGACCTTCGCGGTCTTGCGGCCGAGCAGGATGTCGATGATCTGGCCGGCCCCGAACTTCTGGCGCCGCTCCCGCTCCAGCCGCACCACCGTCGACAGCACCTTCTGCGCCGCCACCGTGCCGTCCCAGGTCTCGGGCGGGTTCAGACAGGTGTCGCAGTTGCCGCAGTGGGCGGCCGGGGCGTCCTGGCCGAAGTACTGCAGGAGCTGGGCGCGGCGGCACTCGGCGGTCTCGCAGAGCGCCAGCATCGAGTCCAGGTGGGCGCCCGCCCGGCGGCGGAACGCCTCGTCGCCCTCACCGCCCTGGATGAGCTTGCGCTGCTGGACCACGTCCTGCAGCCCGTACGCCATCCAGGCGGTGGACGGCAGGCCGTCGCGGCCCGCGCGACCGGTCTCCTGGTAGTACCCCTCGACCGACTTGGGCAGGTCCAGATGGGCCACGAACCTGACGTCCGGCTTGTCGATGCCCATGCCGAACGCGATGGTCGCCACCACGACGAGGCCGTCCTCGCGCAGGAAGCGGGACTGGTGCAGCGCGCGCGTGGCCGCGTCCAGGCCCGCGTGGTACGGCACGGCCGCCACGCCGTTGTCGTTCAGATACTGCGCGGTCTTCTCCACCGACGCGCGCGAGAGGCAGTAGACGATGCCCGCGTCCCCGTCGTGCTCCTCCTTCAGGAAGGACAGGAGCTGCTTCTTGGGGTCGTTCTTCGGCACGATCCGGTACTGGATGTTGGGCCGGTCGAAGCTCGCCTCGAAGTGGCGGGCGTGCGGCATCACGAGCCGGTCGGTGATCTCGCGGTGGGTGACCCGCGTCGCCGTCGCCGTCAGGGCGATGCGCGGCACGTCCGGCCAGCGCTCTCCCAGCATCGACAGCGCCAGGTAGTCCGGCCGGAAGTCGTGGCCCCACTGCGCCACGCAGTGCGCCTCGTCGATCGCGAAGACGGAGATCTTGGCCCGGGAGAGCAGATCGAGGGTGGCCTCCACGCGCAGCCGCTCGGGGGCCAGATAGAGCAGGTCGAGCTCGCCCGCGAGGAGCTCCGCCTCCACCGTGCGGCGCTCGTCGAAGTCCTGGGTGGAGTTGATGAACCCGGCCCGCACGCCGAGCGCCCGCAGCGCGTCCACCTGGTCCTGCATCAGGGCGATGAGGGGCGAGACCACGACTCCCGTACCGGGTCTGACCAGGGCGGGGATCTGGTAGCAGAGCGACTTGCCGGCACCCGTGGGCATGAGGACCACGGCGTCGCCGCCGCCGACCACGTGCTCGATGACCGCGCCCTGGTCGCCGCGGAAGCTCTCGTAGCCGAAGACCCGGTTCAGCGTCCGCAGCGCCTCGCTCTCGACCGCCGACCCGGCCGTCGTCCCGGCCGCGGCCCCGGCCACCGGCTGGTCCACCACCTCGACCGCCCCTTCCGTCCCGTTCATCCCGCCGTCCCCCACCGTCGTTCTCCTGTCTCCGCCACCCCTGCCACGATAGGGCGCCGGGCGGACACCCCCTGCCGCGATCCAGCCAGATCTCGCCATAACCGCAGGTCAAGTGGGGCGAAAAGTTATCCACAGGCCCCGATGGGGGTAGCGCGGAGCCCCGGCACGCCGTGGCGTACCGGGGCTCCTGAACCTGCCGGGGGAACGGGGAGCCGCGCGGGCGGCCACCACGGTCGGCTGCCGTATCCCGGGCCCCACCGAGCGCTACCGCACGAACACCCCCGCCTGACCCGCCAGGTCCAGGAAGTACTGCGGCGCCACACCCAGCACCAGCGTCACCGCGACACCGACACCGATCGCCGTCATCGTCAGCGGCGAGGGCACGGCCACGGTCGGCCCGTCCGCCTTCGGCTCGCTGAAGAACATCAGCACGATCACCCGGATGTAGAAGAACGCGGCGATCGCCGAGGAGATCACACCGACCACGACCAGCGAGCCCGCGCCGCCCTCCGCCGCCGCCTTGAACACCGCGAACTTCCCCGTGAAGCCGGAGGTCAGCGGGATACCGGCGAAGGCGAGCAGGAAGACCGCGAAGACCGCCGCCACCAGCGGCGAACGGCGGCCGAGCCCGGCCCACTTGGACAGGTGTGTCGCCTCGCCGCCCGCGTCGCGCACCAGCGTGACGACCGCGAACGCCCCGATCGTCACGAACGAGTACGCGCCGAGGTAGAACAGCACCGACGAGATCCCGTCCGCGTTGGTCGCGATCACACCGGAGAGGATGAAGCCCGCGTGCGCGATCGACGAGTACGCGAGGAGCCGCTTGATGTCGGTCTGGGTGATCGCCACGATCGCGCCGCCGACCATGGTGACGATGGCGACGCCCCACATCACCGGCCGCCAGTCCCAGCGCATGCCGGGCAGCACCACGTACAGCAGCCGCAGCAGCGCGCCGAAGGCGGCGACCTTGGTGGCGGCGGCCATGAAGCCGGTGACCGGGGTGGGCGCGCCCTGGTAGACGTCCGGCGTCCACATGTGGAACGGCACCGCGCCGACCTTGAACAGCAGCCCCATCAGGAGCATCGCGCCGCCGATCAGCAGCAGCGCGTCGTTGCCCATGGTGCCCGCGAGCGCCGGGTCCACGGTCTGGACCGTGCCGTCGACGACGTCCGCGATCGTCGCGTACTGGACGGAGCCCGCGTATCCGTAAAGAAGCGCGATGCCGAACAGCAGGAACGCCGATGAGAAGGCGCCGAGCAGGAAGTACTTCACCGCCGCTTCCTGCGACATGAGCCGCTTGCGGCGGGCCAGGGCGCAGAGCAGATAGAGCGGCAGGGAGAAGACCTCCAGGGCCACGAAGAGCGTCAGCAGGTCGTTGGCCGCCGGGAACACCAGCATCCCGGAGATCGCGAAGAGCGCCAGCGGGAAGACCTCGGTGGTCGTGAAACCGGCCTTGACCGCGGCCTTCTCGCTGTCGCTGCCGGGCACGGACGCGGCCTGCGCGGCGAAGGAGTCGACCCGGTTGCCGTGGGCGTCCGGGTCCAGGCGGCGCTCGGCGAAGGTGAAGACGGCGACGATCGAGGCCAGGAGAATGGTCCCCTGGAGGAAGAGCGCCGGGCCGTCGACGGCCACCGCGCCCATCGCCGCGATGTGCGCCTTCGTCGTGCCGTACCCGTCCGCGGCGAGTCCGACGACCGCGGCGAAGGCGGCGGCGAGCGCGACGACCGACAGGAACACCTGGACGTAGTACCGGCTTCTGCGCGGGACGAACGCCTCGACGAGGACGCCCACCACCGCCGCGCCGAGCACGATCAGCGTGGGTGCCAGCTGGGCGTACTCGATGTGCGGCGCCGGGATCTTGTCGACCTTCCCGTCGGCCGCCGTCGTCCACAGGCTGTGGACAGCTGCTGCTGTGCTCACTGGGCCGCCTCCACCACGGGCTCGGGGTCCTTCTTGTGTACGTCGGACATGGTGTGCTCGACCGCCGGGTTGACGATGTCGGTCAGCGGCTTGGGGTAGACCCCCAGGAAGACCAGGAGCGCGATCAGCGGCGCGACCACCAGGAGCTCGCGGACCTTCAAGTCGGGCATGCCCCGCACCTCGGCCTTGACCGGGCCGGTCATCGTCCGCTGGTAGAGCACCAGCACGTACAGCGCGGCCAGCACGATGCCCAGCGTGGCGATCACGCCGATCGCCGGATAGCGGCTGAACGTGCCCACCAGGACCAGGAACTCGCTCACGAAGGGCGCGAGGCCCGGCAGCGAGAGTGTCGCCAGACCGCCCACCAGGAACGTGCCCGCCAGCAGCGGGGCCACCTTCTGCACCCCGCCGTAGTCCGCGATCAGTCGCGAGCCGCGGCGCGAGATCAGGAAGCCGGCCACCAGCATCAGCGCGGCCGTGGAGATCCCGTGGTTGACCATGTAGAGGGTGGCGCCGGACTGGCCCTGGGTGGTCATCGCGAAGATGCCCATCACGATGAAGCCGAAGTGCGAGATCGAGGCGTACGCCACCAGGCGCTTGATGTCGCGCTGGCCGACCGCCAGCAGCGCCCCGTAGATGATGCTGATCACGGCGAGGACCAGGATCACCGGCGTGGCCCACTTGGAGGCCTCGGGGAAGAGCTGGAGGCAGAAGCGGAGCATCGCGAAGGTGCCGACCTTGTCGACCACCGCCGTGATCAGCACCGCGACCGGGGCCGTGGCCTCGCCCATCGCGTTCGGCAGCCAGGTGTGCAGCGGCCACAGCGGGGCCTTCACCGCGAAGGCGAAGAAGAAGCCGAGGAACAGCAGCCGTTCGGTGTTGGTCGCCATGTCCAGCGAGCCGTTCGCGCGCGCCGCCGCGATCTCGTCGAGCGAGAAGGTCCCGGCGACGTCGTAGAGGCCGATCACCGCGGCCAGCATGATCAGACCGCCGACCAGGTTGTAGAGCAGGAACTTGACCGCCGCGTACGACCGCTGGGTGGCCGCCGCCTCGTCCCCCCGCGCCGCGTCGGCGGCAGATCGGTACGAGCCGTGCGCCCGGTCGCCGAAGCCGCCGATGAGGAAGTACATCGGGATCAGCATGGCTTCGAAGAGGATGTAGAAGAGGAAGACGTCGGTGGCCTCGAAGGAGAGGATCACCATCGCCTCGACGGCGAGGATCAGGGCGAAGAAGCCCTGGGTGGGCCGCCAACGGCTGTTGTGCGTCTGCAGGGGGTCGGCGTCGTGCCAGCCCGCCGCGATGATGAACGGGATCAGCAGGACCGTGAGCGCGATCAGCGCCACTCCGATGCCGTCCACGCCCAGTTCGTAGCGGACGCCGAAGTCCTTGATCCAGGCGTGCGACTCGGTCAGTTGGTACCGGTCGCCGCCCGGCTCGAACCGGACGAGCTGGACGGCGCCGAGGACCAGCGTGCCGACCGAGACCAGCAGCGCCAGCCACTTGGCGGCCGTCCGCCGTTCGGCCGGGACGGCGGCGGTGGCGATCGCGCCGACCGCCGGGAGCGCCGCCGTCGCGGTAAGGAGGGGGAACGACATGCCTTACACCGCCCTCATCAGCAGGGTCGCGGCGATGAGCACCGCCGCACCTCCGAACATCGAGACCGCGTAGCTGCGGGCGAAGCCGTTCTGCAGCTTGCGCAGTCGGCCCGAAAGGCCGCCGAACCCGGCCGCGGTGCCGTTGACCACTCCGTCGACCAGGGTGTGGTCGACGTACACCAGCGAGCGGGTGAGGTGCTCGCCGCCGCGGACCAGGACCACGTGGTTGAAGTCGTCCTGGAGGAGATCGCGGCGGGCGGCCCGGGTGAGCAGCGAGCCGCGCGGGGCGGTGACCGGGACCGGCTTGCGTCCGTACTGGAGGTACGCGAGACCGACGCCGATCAGCAGCACCGTGACGGTGGCCGCGGTGACCACGCCCTCGCTCACCGGCGAGTCGCCGTGCGAGAGGCTCGTGACCGGCTCCAGCCACTTCACGAACGACTCGTTGATGCTGAAGAGCCCGCCCGCGAGGACCGAGCCGAAGGCCAGCACGATCATCGGGATCGTCATGGTGCCGGGCGACTCGTGCGGGTGCGGCTCGGCGTGCTCACCGCGGTGCTCGGCGGCCGGCTCCACACTGGGCTCGGCCGGCGAGGGGGTCGGGGCGTTACGCCAGCGCTCCTCGCCGAAGAACGTCATCAGCATCACGCGCGTCATGTAGTACGCGGTGATGGCCGCGCCCAGCAGGGTGACCGCGCCGAGGATCCAGCCCTCGGTGCCGCCCTTGGCGAAGGCGGCCTCGATGATCTTGTCCTTGGACCAGAAGCCGGACAGGCCGGGGAAGCCGATGATGGCGAGGTAGCCGAGGCCGAAGGTGATGAAGGTGACCGGCATGTACTTACGGAGGCCGCCGTACCTGCGCATGTCGACCTCGTCGTTCATGCCGTGCATCACGGAACCCGCGCCGAGGAAGAGCCCGGCCTTGAAGAAGCCGTGGGTCACCAGGTGCATGATCGCGAAGGGGTAGCCGATGGGGCCGAGGCCGGTGGCGAGGACCATGTAGCCGATCTGCGACATCGTCGAGCCCGCCAGGGCCTTCTTGATGTCGTCCTTGGCGCAACCGACGATCGCACCGAACAGGAGCGTGACCGCGCCGACGACCACCACGACCGTCTGCACGTCCGGCACCGCGTTGAAGATCACGCCGGAGCGGGTGATCAGATAGACGCCGGCGGTCACCATCGTCGCCGCGTGGATCAGGGCCGAGACCGGGGTCGGGCCCTCCATCGCGTCCCCGAGCCAGGACTGCAGGGGCACCTGGGCGGACTTGCCGCAGGCGGCGAGCAGCAGCATCAGGCCGATGGCGGTGTTGCGGCCGTCACCGGTCTCGCCGACCTCGTTGAAGACGGTCGAGAAGGCGAACGAGCCCCAGGTGGTGAACATGATCATGATGGCGATGGACAGGCCCATGTCGCCGACCCGGTTGACCAGGAAGGCCTTCTTGGCCGCCGTCGCCGCGCTCGGCTTGTGCTGCCAGAAGCCGATGAGCAGGTAGGACGCCAGGCCCACGCCCTCCCAGCCCACGTACAGCAGCAGGTAGTTGTCGGCGAGGACCAGCAGGAGCATCGCCGCCAGGAACAGGTTGAGGTAGCCGAAGAACCGGCGGCGGTTCTCGTCGTGCTCCATGTAGCCGATCGAGTAGATGTGGATCAGGGTGCCCACACCGGTGATCAGCAGGACGAAGGTCATCGACAGCTGGTCGAGCTGGAAGCCGACGTCGGCCTGGAAGCCCTCCACCGGGACCCAGCTGAACAGGTGCTTGTGGACCGCCCGGTCGTCGGTCGAGCGGCCCAGCATGTCGGCGAAGAGCGCCACGCCGAGGCCGAAGGAGACGGCCGCGAGCAGGGTGCCCAGCCAGTGTCCGACGGCGTCGAGCCGCCGTCCGCCGCACAGCAGGACGGCCGCTCCGAGCAGAGGCGCCGCGATGAGCAGCGCAATCAGGTTCTCTGTGTTTCCCACGGTTCTAGCGACCCCTCAGAGCTTCATCAGGCTGGCGTCGTCGACCGATGCCGAGTGGCGGGAACGGAAGAGCGACACGATGATGGCGAGCCCGACCACGACCTCCGCGGCGGCGACGACCATCGTGAAGAACGCGATGATCTGGCCGTCGAGGTTGCCGTGCATCCGGGAGAAGACCACGAACGCGAGGTTGCAGGCGTTGAGCATCAGCTCGACGCACATGAAGACCACGATCGCGTTCCGCCTGATGAGCACGCCGGCCGCGCCGATGGTGAACAACAGGGCTGACAGATAGAGATAGTTGACGGGGTTCACTTCGCGGCCTCCTCTTCCCTGCCGAGCCGTTCGGCGGAGCGCTGCTCCAGCGCCTTCAGGTCCGACAGCGCCTCGCTGGAGACGTCACGGATCTGGCCCCGGCCGCGCAGCGTCTGGTTGACGGTGAGCTCGGACGGTGTGCCGTCGGGGAGCAGGCCCGCGATGTCCACCGCGTTGTGCCGGGCGTAGACACCCGGGGCCGGCAGGGGCGGCAGGTGCTTGCCGTCGCGCACGCGCTGCTCGGAGAGCTCGCGCTGGGTCATGGCGCGCTCGGTGCGCTCGCGGTGGGTGAGCACCATGGCGCCGATCGCCGAGGTGATCAGCAGGGCGCCGGTGATCTCGAAGGCGAACACGTACTTGGTGAAGATGAGGGCGGCCAGGCCCTCCACATTGCCTCCGGCGTTGGCCTCCTTGAGCCCGTCGAAATGCTTCAGGGAGGCGTTGGCGATGCCCGCGACGAGGAGCACCCCGAAGCCGATCCCGCAGACCGCGGCCCAGACGCGCTGGCCCTTGATGGTCTCCTGGAGCGAGTCGGCCGCGGTGACGCCGACCAGCATCACCACGAAGAGGAAGAGCATCATGATCGCGCCGGTGTAGACGACGACCTGGACGATGCCCAGGAAGTACGCCCCGTTGGCTAGGTAGAAGACCGCCAGGATGATCATCGTCCCGGCCAGGCACAGCGCGCTGTGCACGGCCTTCTTCATCAGTACGGTGCACAGCGCGCCGATGACGGCGACGGTGGCGAGCACCCAGAACTGGAACGCCTCCCCGGTGGAGGTCGTCGTGGCGGAGACGGCGAGCTGCATCACGCGTCCACCTCCTCTGACTGCTCTCCGTTGGCGGGCTGCTCCCCGTCGGCGGGCTGCTCGGCGGCCGGGGGCCGCTCGCCCCGGGAGACGGCGACCTGGCGGACCGTGCCGGGGGCGGCCTCGGTGACCAGGCCCCGGTAGTAGTCGCCCTCGGTCATACCGGGGTGGATCGCGTGCGGCGAGTCGACCATGCCCTCGTCGAGCCCGGCGAGCAGCTGCTCCTTGGTGTAGATCAGGTTCGCGCGGCTGCTGTCGGCCAGTTCGAACTCGTTGGTCATCGTCAGCGCGCGCGTGGGGCACGCCTCGATGCACAGGCCGCACAGGATGCAGCGGGCGTAGTTGATCTGGTAGACGATTCCGTACCGCTCGCCCGGCGAGTAGCGCTCCTCGTCCGTGTTGTCGGCGCCCTCCACATAGATCGCGTCGGCCGGGCAGGCCCAGGCGCACAGCTCGCAGCCGACGCACTTCTCCAGGCCGTCCGGATGCCGGTTGAGCTGGTGGCGCCCGTGGAAGCGGGGGGCCGTGGTCTTCTGCTGCTCCGGATACTGCTCGGTCAGCCGCTTCTTGAACATGGCCTTGAAGGTCACGCCGAAGCCGGCCACCGGGTTCAGGAACTTGCCCTCGGACGAAGCCCCGGGCTCCCCCGAAGTCTCCGCCGGTTCCGATGACTTAGACACCCTCGTCCTCCCTTCCATCACGGTCACTCTCAGTATCCGACCCACCACTGACAACCAACTCCCGCTGGTGCCTCGGGCGTCGGCGCGGCACCGGCGGAAGGGTCTGTCCGGGCAGCGGTGGCACCGGGAACCCGCCCGCCATCGGGTCGAACGCGGGTGGCTCGGCCTCGGCCGCCGACTCGTCCCGGCGGCCCCGGAAGACGTCCGCGACCAGGGAGATCAGCAGGACCGCGACGACCGCGCCGCCGACGTAGAGCACGATCTTGGAGAAGTCGTGGCCGTCGTTGCGCAGCGCCCGCACGGTCGCCACCAGCATCAGCCAGACGACCGAGACCGGGATGAGGATTTTCCAGCCGAGCTTCATCAGCTGGTCGTAGCGGACGCGGGGCAGCGTGCCGCGCAGCCAGATGAAGAAGAACAGCAGCAGCTGGACCTTGATGACGAACCAGAGCATCGGCCACCAGCCGTGGTTGGCGCCCTCCCAGAAGGTGGACACGGGCCACGGGGCCCGCCAGCCGCCCAGGAAGAGGGTGGTCGACACCGCCGAGACGGTGACCATGTTGACGTACTCGGCCAGCATGAAGAGCGCGAACTTGATCGACGAGTACTCGGTGTTGAAGCCGCCGACGAGGTCGCCCTCGGACTCGGGCATGTCGAAGGGGGCGCGGTTGGTCTCGCCCACCATGGTGACGACGTAGATGATGAAGGAGACCGGCAGCAGCACGATGTACCAGCGGTCGTGCTGCTGGGCGACGATCTCCGAGGTCGACATCGACCCGGAGTAGAGGAAGACCGAGGCGAACGCCGCGCCCATCGCGATCTCGTACGAGATCATCTGCGCGCACGAGCGGAGCCCGCCGAGCAGCGGGTACGTCGACCCGGAGGACCAGCCCGCCAGCACGATGCCGTAGATGCCGACCGAGGCGCACGCGAGGATGTAGAGCATCGCGATCGGCAGGTCGGTGAGCTGCATCGTGGTGCGGTGGCCGAAGATCGAGACCTCGTTGCCGGACGGCCCGAAGGGGATCACGGCGATCGCCATGAAGGCGGGGATCGCGGCGACGATCGGGGCCAGGACGTAGACCACCTTGTCGGCCCGCTTGACGACCACGTCCTCCTTCAGCATCAGTTTGATGCCGTCGGCGAGGGACTGGAGCATCCCCCAGGGGCCGTGCCGGTTGGGGCCGATGCGCAGCTGCATCCAGGCGACGACCTTGCGCTCCCAGACGATCGAGAACAGCACGGTCACCATCAGGAACGCGAAGCAGAACACGGCCTTGAGGGCGATGAGCCACCAGGGGTCGCGGCCGAACAGGGAGAGGTCCTCGGCCGCGAGGAAGGTCGGGGTCACGCGCGCACCTCCGGTACGTGGACGGCGGCGCCCGGTGCCGCGGGGCGGGAGGGGAAGTCGGTCACGACGCCACCTCCGGTACGACGGTGGCGGCGGCCCGCGCCGCCGGGCCGATGCGGACGATCCGGCCCGGGACCGCTCCGGTGTCCGCGTACACGCCGGCGCCGGTCGAGGCGAGCGGCAGCCACACCACCCGGTCGGGCATCTCGGTGACCTTCAGCGGCAGCCGGACCGCGCCCGCGGGGCCGCTCACCTGGAGCAGGTCGCCGTCCTTGACGCCGCACTCGGCCGCGGTGGCCGCCGAGAGCCGGGCGAGGGCCGCGTGCCGGGTCCCGGCCAGTGCCTCGTCGCCCTCCTGGAGGGTGCCGAGGTCGAGCAGCAGCCGGTGGCCGGCGAGGACCGCCTCGCCCTCGGCGGGCCGGGGCAGGGCCTGGGAGGTCTCCAGGGGCTCGGTGGCGCGCGGCCCGTCCCAGTGGCCCAGGCGCCGCAGCTCCGCGCGCGCGGCGCGGTTGTCGGGGAGCGCCAGGTGTACGTCCATGGCGTCCGCCAGCATGTGCAGCACGCGCGCGTCGGCGGGCGCCAGGCGCCGGGTCATCTGCTCGGGCTTCAGCGCGGCCTCGAACATCCGCGCCCGGCCTTCCCAGTTGAGGAAGAAGCCGGACTTCTCGGCGACGGCCGCGACCGGGAAGACCACGTCCGCCCGTTCGGTGACCTCGCTGGGCCGCAGCTCCAGGGAGACCACGAAGGCACCGGCCAGCGCCTCACGCGCGCGTGCCGGGTCCGGCAGGTCGGCCGGGTCGACGCCCGCGACCAGCAGCGCGCCCAGCTCGCCGGTGGCCGCGGCCTCGACGATCTGGCCGGTGTCCCGCCCGAAGCGGTGCGGCAGTTGACGCACCCCCCAGACGGCGGCGACCTCCTCACGCGCGCGTGGATCGGTGGCCGGGCGCCCGCCGGGCAGCAGCGCCGCCAGGGCGCCCGCCTCGATCGCGCCCCGCTCCCCGGCGCGGCGCGGGATCCAGACCAGTTCGGCCCCGGTCGCGGCGGCGGCCCGGACGGCCGCGGTCAGCGCGCCCGGGACCGCCGCGAGGCGCTCCCCGACCACGATGACCGAGCCGGGGGCCCGCAGCGCCTCGGCGGCGGCCGAGCCGTCGCCGTCCAGGCCGACCCCGCCCGCCAGCGCGTCCAGCCACTCGGTCTCGGTGCCGGGCGCGGCGGGAAGCAGGGTGCCGCCCGCCTTCTCCAGGCCCCGGGTCAGGTGGGTGGCCAGCGAGAAGGTGCGCAGGCCGTGCTTGCGCCAGGCCTTGCGCAGCCGCAGGAAGACGCCGGGCGCCTCCTCCTCCGCCTCGAACCCGACGAGCAGCACCGCGGGCGCCTTCTCCAAGGAGGTGTACGTGACGCCCTCCCCGGTGAGGTGGCCGCGCCCGGCGACCCGCGCCGCCAGGAAGTCGGCCTCCTCGGCGGAGTGCACGCGCGCGCGGAAGTCGACGTCGTTGGTGTCGAGGGCGATCCGGGCGAACTTGGCGTACGCGTAGGCGTCCTCGACGGTCAGCCGGCCGCCGGTGAGCACCCCGGCCCGGCCCCGGGCCGCGGCGAGTCCGGCCGCCGCGGCCTCCAGCGCCTCGGGCCAGGAGGCGGCCTCCAGCTCACCGGCCGCGTTGCGCACCAGCGGATGGGTCAGCCGGTCCGGCTTCTGCGCGTACCGGAAGGCGAACCGGCCCTTGTCGCACAGCCATTCCTCGTTGACCTCGGGGTCGTTGGCGGCGAGGCGCCGCATGACCTTGCCGCGCCGGTGGTCGGTGCGGGTGGCGCAGCCGCCCGCGCAGTGCTCGCACACCGACGGCGAGGAGACCAGGTCGAAGGGGCGGGAGCGGAACCGGTACGCCGCCGAGGTCAGCGCGCCGACGGGGCAGATCTGGATGGTGTTGCCGGAGAAGTACGACTCGAACGGGTCGCCCTCGCCGGTGCCGACCTGCTGGAGGGCGCCGCGCTCCAGGAGCTCGATCATCGGGTCGCCCGCGATCTGCTCGGAGAAGCGGGTGCACCGCGCGCACAGCACGCAGCGCTCGCGGTCCAGCAGCACCTGCGCCGAGATCGGTACCGGCTTCTCGTAGGTGCGCTTGTGGCCGTCGAAGCGGGTGTCGGGGTCGCCCACCAGCATGGCCTGGTTCTGGAGCGGGCACTCGCCGCCCTTGTCGCAGACCGGGCAGTCCAGCGGGTGGTTGATGAGCAGCAGCTCCATCACCCCGCGCTGGGACTTCTCCGCCACCGGCGACGTCAGCTGCGACTTGACCACCATGCCGTCGGTGCAGGTGATGGTGCAGGACGCCATCGGCTTGCGCTGGCCCTCCACCTCCACGATGCACTGGCGGCAGGCGCCGACCGGGTCGAGCAGCGGGTGGTCGCAGAACCGGGGGATCTCGATGCCGATCTGTTCGGCGGCCCGGATCACCAGCGTGCCCTTGGGGACGCTGATCTCCACGCCGTCGATGGTCAGCGAGACCAGGTCCTCCGGCGGCACCGCCGCCTCTCCGCCGCCGGAGGGAGCGCCAGTCGTCACCGTCATGCGTTCACCTCCGTGGTGCGGTGCGGGTTGTCGGCCCACAGGGTCGACTTGGCCGGGTCGAAGGGGCAGCCCCGGCCCGTGATGTGCTGCTCGTACTCCGCGCGGAAGTACTTGAGCGAGGAGAAGATGGGCGCCGCGGCGCCGTCGCCGAGCGCGCAGAAGGACTTGCCGTTGATGTTGTCGGCGATGTCGGAGAGCTTGTCGAGGTCGTCCATGGCGCCCTTGCCCGCCTCGATGTCCCGCAGCAACTGGACGAGCCAGTACGTCCCCTCACGGCAGGGTGTGCACTTGCCGCAGGACTCGTGGGCGTAGAACTCGGTCCAGCGGGTGACCGCCCGCACCACGCAGGTGGTCTCGTCGAAGCACTGGAGCGCCTTGGTGCCGAGCATGGAGCCCGCGGCGCCGACGCCCTCGTAGTCCAGGGGTACGTCGAGGTGCTCGTCGGTGAACATCGGGGTCGAGGAGCCGCCGGGCGTCCAGAACTTGAGGCGGTGGCCCGGCCGCATCCCGCCGCTCATGTCGAGCAGCTGGCGCAGCGTGATGCCGAGGGGTGCCTCGAACTGGCCGGGGCTCGCGACGTGCCCGCTGAGCGAATAGAGCGTGAAGCCGGGCGACTTCTCGCTCCCCATCGACTTGAACCAGTCTTTTCCCCGGGTGAGGATCGCGGGAACGCTGGCGATGGACTCGACGTTGTTCACCACAGTGGGGCACGCGTAGAGACCGGCGACCGCGGGGAAGGGGGGACGCAGCCGGGGCTGACCGCGACGGCCTTCCAGGGAGTCCAGCAGGGCGGTCTCCTCACCGCAGATGTACGCGCCGGCGCCGGCGTGCACGGTGAGTTCCAGGTCGAGGCCGCTGCCGAGGATGTCTTTGCCGAGGTAGCCCGCCGCGTAGGCCTCCCGCACGGCCTCGTGCAGCCTCCGCAGTACGGGGACGACCTCCCCGCGCAGATAGATGAACGCGTGCGACGACCTGATCGCGTAACAGGCGATCACGATGCCCTCGATGAGGCTGTGCGGGTTGGCGAAGAGGAGCGGGATGTCCTTGCAGGTCCCGGGCTCCGACTCGTCGGCGTTGACAACTAGATAGTGCGGTTTGCCATCGCCCTGCGGGATGAACTGCCACTTCATGCCCGTGGGGAAGCCCGCGCCGCCCCGGCCGCGCAGCCCGGAGTCCTTCACGTACGCGATGAGGTCGTCCGGTGACATGGCCAGGGCCTTGCGCAGCCCTTCGTAGCCGTCGTGCCGGCGGTAGGTCTCCAGGGTCCAGGAGTCGGGCTGGTCCCAGAAGGCGGAGAGAACGGGCGCCAGCAGTTTCTCCGGGCTGCTTCCGTTCCCGTTGCCGCTGAGTTCGGCTGCCAAGGTCATCACTCCCCCTCCTCGTCGACCGGGCCCGCCGGGTGTGCGGGGTCGGACGCAGAGGTCTGCTGCGGTGCGTCGTGCGAACTCAGGTGCCCGGAGCCGGGCTGGGCCGCCTCGCGGGGGCTCTCGTCGTGGGGGCCGCCGTCGCCCGGTCCCTCGCCGCGCGGGTGGACCACGCGCGCCTGCGGTGCCTCGCCCCTCGCCAGCCGCAGCCCGACCAGGGAGGCCGGGCCCGCGCCACCGCTCGCCGCGACGGCGCCGGGGCGCTCGTCGGGGAAGCCGGCCAGGATGCGGGCGGTCTCCTTGTAGGTGCACAGCGGGGCCCCGCGGGTGGGCTCCACCGGCCTGCCCGCGCGCAGGTCGTCGACCAGGCGCTTGGCCGACTCGGGAGTCTGGTTGTCGAAGAACTCCCAGTTGACCATCACCACGGGCGCGAAGTCGCAGGCGGCGTTGCACTCGATGTGTTCGAGCGTCACCTTGCCGTCGGGGGTGGTCTCGTCGTTGCCCACCCCGAGGTGGCGCTTGAGCTCGTCGAAGATGGCGTCCCCGCCCATCACCGCGCAGAGGGTGTTGGTGCAGACACCCACCTGGTAGTCGCCCGAGGGCTTGCGCCGGTACATGGTGTAGAAGGTGGCCACCGCGGTCACCTCGGCGGTCGTGAGGTCCAGCATCTGCGCGCAGAAGCGCATCCCGGTGCGGGAGACATGGCCCTCCTCCGACTGCACGAGGTGCAGCAGCGGCAGCAGCGCGGAGCGGCTGTCGGGATAGCGGGCGATGACCTCCCTGGCGTCCGCCTCCAGCCGGGCGCGGACGTCGGCCGGGTAGTCGGGCGCGGGCAGCTGGGGCATGCCCAGGCTCGTCGGCGTGGTCTCGGTCACCGGTCGACGCCTCCCATCACGGGGTCGATGGACGCCACGGCCACGATGACGTCGGCGACCTGGCCGCCCTCGCACATCGCCGCCATGGCCTGGAGATTGGTGAAGGACGGATCGCGGAAGTGGACCCGGTAGGGGCGGGTGCCTCCGTCGCTGACGACGTGCACCCCGAGCTCGCCCTTGGGCGACTCGACCGCCGCGTACGTCTGTCCGAGGGGCACCCGGAAGCCCTCGGTCACCAGCTTGAAGTGGTGGATCAGGGACTCCATGGAGGTGCCCATGATCTTCTTGATGTGGTCGAGGGAGTTGCCGAGTCCGTCCGGACCGAGCGCGAGCTGGGCGGGCCAGGCGATCTTCTTGTCGGCGACCATGACCGGGCCGGGCTCCAGCCGGTCCAGACACTGCTCGACGATCCTGAGCGACTGGCGCATCTCCTCCAGCCGCACCAGGAAGCGCCCGTAGGCGTCACAGCTGTCGGCGGTGGGGACCTCGAAGTCGTAGGCCTCGTAGCCGCAGTACGGGTCGGTCTTGCGCAGGTCGTGCGGCAGGCCCGCGGAGCGCAGGATCGGGCCGGTGGCTCCCAGCGCCATACAGCCGGTCAGATCGAGGTAGCCGACGTCCTGCATCCGGGCCTTGAAGATCGGGTTGCCGGTGGCGAGCTTGTCGTACTCCGGCAGGTTCTTCTTCATCGTCTTCACGAACTCGCGGAGCTGGTCCACCGCGCCCGGCGGCAGGTCCTGGGCGAGGCCGCCGGGGCGGACGAACGCGTGGTTCATCCGCAGACCGGTGATCAGCTCGAAGACGTCGAGGATGAGTTCGCGGTCCCGGAAGCCGTAGATCATGATCGTGGTGGCGCCGAGCTCCATGCCGCCGGTGGCGATGCAGACCAGGTGCGAGGAGAGCCGGTTCAGCTCCATCAGGAGCACCCGGATCACCGAGGCGCGGTCGGGGATCTGGTCGGTGATGCCGAGCAGCTTCTCCACGCCCAGGCAGTACGCCGTCTCGTTGAAGAACGGCGTCAGGTAGTCCATGCGCGTGACGAAGGTGGTGCCCTGCGTCCAGGTGCGGAATTCGAGGTTCTTCTCGATGCCGGTGTGGAGGTAGCCGATGCCGCAGCGGGCCTCGGTGACCGTCTCGCCGTCGATCTCCAGGATCAGCCGGAGCACACCGTGCGTGGAGGGGTGCTGGGGGCCCATGTTGACGACGATGCGCTCGTCGTCGGCGCGGGCGGCGGTGCGGACGACCTCGTCCCAGTCGCCGCCGGTGACCGTGTAGACGGTCCCCTCGGTCGTCTCCCTGGCAGAAGCGCGGGAAGCGTCGCTGGAAGTGCTCATCAGGTGTACGACCTCCGCTGGTCCGGAGCCGGGATCTGGGCGCCCTTGTACTCGACGGGGATGCCGCCGAGGGGGTAGTCCTTGCGCTGCGGGAAGCCCTGCCAGTCGTCCGGCATCATGATCCGGGTGAGGGCGGGGTGGCCGTCGAAGACCAGGCCGAAGAAGTCGTAGGCCTCGCGCTCGTGCCAGTCGTTGGTCGGATAGACACCGACCAGGGACGGCAGGTGCGGATCGCTGTCCGGGGCGGTGACCTCCAGACGGATCAGCCGGCCGTGGGTGAGCGAGCGCAGGTGGTAGACGGCGTGCAGCTCGCGGCCCTTGTCGCCCGGGAAGTGGACGCCGCTCACGCCCGTACAGAGCTCGAAGCGCAGGACCGGGTCGTCGCGCAGGGTCCGTGCCACCCGGACGAGGTGCTCGCGCGCGATGTGGAAGGTGAGCTCGCCGCGGTCGACGACCGTCTTCTCGATGGCGTTCTCCGGGAGGAGGTCCTGCTCCTCCAGGGCGCCTTCGAGTTCGTCGGCCACCTCGTCGAACCAGCCGCCGTAGGGGCGGGAGGAGGCGCCGGGCAGGGTGACGGTGCGCACCAGGCCGCCGTAGCCGGTGGTGTCACCGCCCTTCTCCGCGCCGAACATGCCCCGGCGGACGCCGATGACGTCGCCGGTGTCGTCGCGCTGGGCGGGCAGACCGCCGCTCTCGGGCGCCTCGGGCGTCCCGGGGGCGCCGTCGCCCGGCCCCTTGGGAGTACGGTCGTCGCTCACCGCAGCAGCCCCTTCATCTCGATGGTGGGCAGCGCCTTGAGGGCGGCCTCCTCCGCCTCGCGGGCGGCCTCCTCCGCGTTCACGCCGAGCTTGGAGCCCTGGATCTTCTGGTGGAGCTTGAGGATCGCGTCGATGAGCATCTCGGGCCGGGGCGGACAGCCGGGCAGATAGATGTCGACCGGGACAATGTGGTCGACGCCCTGCACAATCGCGTAATTGTTGAACATTCCGCCCGATGATGCGCAAACCCCCATGGAGATGACCCACTTGGGGTTCGGCATCTGGTCGTAGACCTGCCGCAGGACCGGCGCCATCTTCTGGCTGACCCGGCCGGCCACGATCATCAGGTCCGCCTGGCGCGGTGAGCCGCGGAAGACCTCCATGCCGAACCGGGCCAGGTCGTAGCGGCCCGCGCCGGTCGTCATCATCTCGATGGCGCAGCAGGCCAGACCGAAGGTGGCGGGGAAGACGGACGCCTTGCGCACCCAGCCCGCGGCCTGTTCGACGGTGGTCAGCAGAAAGCCGCTCGGCAGTTTCTCTTCGAGTCCCATAGGTGCCCCTCAGCCCCTCAGTCCCATTCCAGGCCGCCGCGCCGCCATACGTACGCGTAGGCGACGAACACGGTGAGCACGAAGAGCAGCATCTCCACGAGCCCGAAGACCCCCAGGGCGTCGAAGGTGACGGCCCAGGGGTAGAGGAAGACGATCTCGATGTCGAAGACGATGAAGAGCATCGCCGTCAGGTAGTACTTGATGGGGAAGCGGCCTCCGCCGGCCGGCGTGGGAGTCGGTTCGATGCCGCACTCGTACGCCTCAAGTTTCGCCCGGTTGTACCTTTTTGGGCCGATAAGCGTGGCCATGACCACGGAGAAGATCGCAAACCCAGCCCCGAGGGCGCCGAGCACGAGGATGGGCGCGTAGGCATTCACGCTCCTCGCTCCTTCCAGTCGTCCTTGACCGTTGGACCGCACACGGGCGCCGCTGCCGCCCCTCCCGCCGCGCGAAGATCGCGCACATGTGAGGCAGTTCACAAGCCCGACTGCCCCGCATCCTATGCCCGGTGGTCTGTGATCTGCGACACGGGGTGCGGCAACGGCTTTGTGATCTCCACCACCTGACGAAGGATCATGAAGTCGGATGAGCAGTGATCTTCACACCCGAAGCGGCCGAGTGATCACAAGGCGTAGCATCTGCTCCTGTTACCGCTGGTCGCAGGGGGTGCGGCACTATCAAGACATGGGGCCTACAAGCAAATTGGCGATGGACTCGTTCGAGTGATAAAGGATCGCCGCCCACTCGTGCGGGTGAGAGCGCCGCCGACCGGTGGACCTGTGCACGCGTTCACGAACTCCGCAGCATGACGCCGACCAACACGGAACGCCCCGGACCGATCCGGACCGGGCCTGAACGATCTAGAACCGACACCACGCCGCCGCGCCCCCCGCTCCCATGATCACGGCGCGGTCACGGGACGGCGGAGGCGCGGATACGAAGTGACCTGCGTCACACGGAACAGTCACGGATTAAACCGGGCTTGGCCAACGGTGTGAACGGATGGTAGGCGACGGGCAATTCGGACTATTTATAAAAACCACATGATCACAGCCGTGTTCACGCATGCCCGTATTGCCCGTTACGGCGTCAATAAGGGCGCGCAGGAAGCGGATTCGCCCGTTCCGAGCGCAACTGTGGCGCAGCACACGTTTCTTGAAGGGAACCCCGTACCCCTGATAGCGGTTGTACTCATGTCCCACACCGCTCACATACCCAGCCACCGGAAGCCCCGCCGCAGCGCCTCCAAGCTCGCGCTCCGTGCCGGAGTTGCCGGTGGCGTCCTCAGCACCATCGCGGTGGCAGGCGCCGCCGCCCCGGCCATCGCCGCCGAGCCGGTGACCGAGACCATCGAGATGCCCACGCTCACGACCGGTCTCGCGAGCACCGCCGCTGCCGCCTCCGAGGCCACCCAGCAGGTCGCCGCCGACCTCCAGCTGAAGGCCGAGCAGAACGCCGCCGCCTCCACCGCAGCCAAGGTCGCCAAGAAGGCCAAGGCCGACGCGGACGCCAAGGCCGAGGCGGAGAAGAAGGCCAAGGCGGAAGCCGAGGCCAAGGCGAAGGCGGAGGCCACCGAGCGCGCCTCCCGCTCCTCCGCGCGCACCACCCTGGCCTCGACCGGTGGCGGCAGCAGCTCCGTCACCACGACGTCCACCGCCACGGGTTCCGCCGCCACCATCGTGAACTTCGCGCTGGCCCAGGTCGGCAAGGCGTACGTGTCCGGGGCCACGGGCTCCAGCGCGTACGACTGCTCGGGCCTGGTGCAGGCCGCGTACCGCCAGGTGGGCGTCGACCTGCCGCGCGTCTCGCAGGACCAGTCGACCGCGGGCCGCCAGGTCTCGCTCTCGAACCTCCAGCCGGGCGACATCCTGTACTGGGGCGGCGCGGGCTCCGCGTACCACGTGGCCATCTACGTCGGCGGCGGCAAGTTCGTCGGCGCGCAGAACTCCTCGACCGGTGTGGTCGAGCGCAGCATGGACTGGGACCAGCCGACCGGCGCGGTCCGCGTCCTCTAGTCGCGGCGCTCACGGATACGGCGAAGGGCCGGTGCTCCTCTCGGGGGGAGCACCGGCCCTTCTGCCGTGCGGGGGTTCCCGCCCCCGACTTCGCACGGTCGCAGGCAGCCCCTTGTAGGCAGGAGGCGGATGCCGCCGGGGCGGTTCGGCGTGAGCGGCGAACGCGTCCGGCACTGGGCGGCCCTGTACCAGTGCCCAGCCAACGAGTACTTCGAGGCACCGGTCGCCATAGCTGTAGAACGCGGCCGAGATAGTGGGTATTCAATGGCGAGAGCGACAACATCGACTTGATCATCCGAACCAGCCGGGCGAAGCTCCTCGCCTTCTTCCGAGGTGTGGAAGCACGCGAGTTCGATCGCTACACGAGGTAGCCATGTTGTGGAGCGTCGGCCCGTGCCCATCCGGCGAGGGGCCTTCGTCCTCCGTATCACGCGCTGCCATGTGCCGTCTCACTCGTTAGCCGGCACATGCTTGATACGGATCTGCAGCCGACGCTACGGTCGCAGCGCATGCCAGGCGGGGAAGTACCAGGACAACAGCGCCTACCCCATGCACGTACCGGATCCACGGCCGACTGCCGGATCACGGGCAGCCTTGCTCAGTCCCCGATGGGCGTCAGCCCTCGAAGGAGGACCGTGCGTACTTCCACGGCCGCACCCTGGGGGGTGCAGCGCTTGGCGCTGTACCCGAACGTCATCCGGGTGCCCTATTCGCGAACAGAGTTAGACCCTGAGACCCAGATGACCCGGTACCTCGACCCAGACGGCAACCCCGTCGACATGGGCAAGCACGGTACGGGCACCACGACTGCCAACCAGACGTCGACATCGTCCGACGGGGGCGGGCCCAACCCGCCGCCGCCCGCAGACTCCGACCTCACCTCGGACGACGACTCGGACTGACGTGGCCGACACACCGGTTCTCGTTGTCACCGCGCTCGGCGACGTCACCGCTGATCTGGTGTTGGGCGAGCTCTACGGCCGGGGCGTCCCGACCGTACGGCTCGACCCTGCCGCCGACTTCCCCGGTACAGCCGCCATGAGTGCCCGGATCGACAGCGGGGTGTTCACCGGGGAGATCACCACGGCGACCCGACACCTCGATCTGTCGAGCGTCCGCTCTGTCTACTGGCGCCGTCCGACGCCATTCAGGAACTCTCAGCAGGTGGAGGCCCCCGAGCAGCGGTTCGTGATCGAGCAGTCGCGCCATGGCTACATGGGGGCACTGCACGCGCTGCCGGGGGCTTTGTACGTCAACCACCCGGCGCGGAACCGAGAAGCCGAGAACAAGGTGCTCCAGCTCGCCACCGCGGCCCGGTTGGGTTTCACGGTCCCCGACACCCTGATCACGGACGTACCGGCGGACGCCGCCGAGTTCGTGGCGGAGCACGGGACAGTGATCTACAAGCCCGTGCACCGTGTGCATCTCACCGGCGAGGACGGCCGGAACCGAACCGTCTGGGTGCGCACCGTTCGGACGGACGAGCCCGACGATTCGATCGCCCTGTGCCCTCATGTCTTCCAGGACTGCGTGCCGAAGATCGCCGACGTCCGTCTGGCCATGGTGGGAGACCAGGCGTTCGCGACCCGCATCGACACCGACGGCGATCACCTCGACTGGCGCCAGGACCAGAGTCTGATCACCTGCTCCCCATCCCCGTCCCCCATGCCGTGCGCGCCGCTGCACGGACCTTCCTTCATACGTTCGGACTCCGTTTCGGCGCTCTTGACTTCGCCCTGGACGCGGACGGCCGATGGTGGTTCCTGGAATGCAACCCCAACGGGCAATGGGCGTTCGTCGACGAGGCCACCACCCGCGCCATCGCGAGCGCGCTCGCCGACATCCTTGAGGAGGGCGACACCGCATGACCCAGGAAACCGCAGCCGAGCTGCGCCGTCGGCTCGTCGAGCAACTCGTCGCCGATGACGTGCTGCACGACCCCGAGGTGCGCCGCGCAGCCGAAACCGTGCCGCGCGAGGTGTTCCTCGGCAGCGCGATCTACCGGCCGAGCCCCCCTCCGGGCGTAACAGTCTGGACGCCCACCCGCCGCGACGACACTCCGGCCGACGACTGGCTGCGCCTCACGTACGAGAATCAGACGTGGGTGACCCAGATCGACGGAGTACTGGCCGAGGACGCTACCGGGGCCGTCACGGGCGGCAGTCCGACCTCGTCCTCGACCCTGCCCGGCGTCGTCCTGTGGATGATCGAACAGGCCGGTGTCGCCCGGGGCAAACGCGTGCTCGTCATCGGTACGGGAACGGGTCTTTCGACCGCCTACCTCTGCGAGGTCGCCGGCGAGGACAACGTCACCTCGGTCGAGACCGACCCGAGTGCCGCCGGGCGCGCCCACAAGGCTCTCGGTGAGGCGGGTTACGCTCCGACGCTCGTCACAGCCGACGGTCTTCGTGGCTACCCCGATCGGGCCCCGTACGACGTCGTGATCGCCTTCTGCTCCATGCGGCACGTCCCCTACGGACTGCTCCAGCAGATCACCGCTGGCGGAACGCTCCTCGTCACCCTCTCGGGATGGGGTGGTGCGCACGGACTCGTGCGCCTGACGGTCGATGACAGCGGCGCCGCTCAAGGTCGCTTCCTGCCTGGCTATACCTCTTTCATGATCGCCCGCCCGCACGACCGCCCCCCGCACGGGCGGTTCGAGCTGCTGCCCGGCCATGAGCGCCCGAGCCGGATCGACCCCGCCCTGCTCGACGACTGGACCGGCCGGTTCGTGGCGCAGCTCGCCGCGCCCTCGGCGGAACGCCTCGGAGCGGGAGCCGAGCAGGTGCTGCTCGACGTCGCCACCGGGTCACAGGCGCGGACCCGCATGGCGGACTCCGGCGAAGGGTGGACCGTGGTCCAGCGAGGACCGCTCAGCCTCTGGAACAGAGTCGAGGACTCGATCGCCGCGTGGCAGAGCCACGGCTCGCCGTTCCTGTCCGAGTTCGGCATGAGCATCACCCCGGACACCCAGAAGGTCTGGCTCCGCGTACCGCACGGGCCGAGTTGGGCCCTGCCCATCTAGGATGCCTGCCCACCCGCCGCCCTGCCGTCCAGCAGCTCAGAACTGGCTCAATTGCCGTTTGCGCAGCCCGCTTCGGGCGCAGAACGCCAAGCATGACAGACGTGGACTGGGGCACCGTCCCAGCTTGGGCGAGCGCATTCCTCACCAGCGGATCGCTGCTCCTCGGGTTCTACATCCTGCTACGCGACCGCAGAAAAGAAGAACGTCAGGAAGCGCTGAAAGTCGTCTGCTGGTCCGAGTACGGCTCCGCAGACTCGCCCGATCACGGCATGCACGTGGTGCACGTGCTGAACACTTCATCCCGACCGATCTACAACGCGTCAGTGCTCGTTGACTTGAGGCTCGTCGCGTTCGACGGATTCGAGGGGTTCGGTCTCGCCGGCATCATCCCCTCGGCCGAAGAGGCGACGACGCGGATCGACAGGCGGATGAACCATCGCAAGATCTTCCCGGTCGCGATCGGTTTCACCGATAGCGACGGGTTCGACTGGATACGCGACCTCGGCACGCGACGCCTTTATCGCGACCCGCGTTCCGGCCGCCGCTACCTCGCCAGGATCCGCGCGCGACTCCGGCTTGCCAAACTGTTCGGCTGGCGACGAGTCCTAGCCCGTGGAGGACCTGCGCAATCGATACGGCGCCGGCTGCTGCGCTAGCAACAGGAGACGTGGGAAGCGCCTACGGAATGGCGGCGGCTCACTCCGTAGGCTGAACATCCCATCCGCTCAGGCCTTCGGGGCCACCTTCGACAGGCCGTTGATGATGCGGTCCATCGCGTCGCCGCCCGTGGGGTCGGTCAGGTTCGCGAGCATCTTCAGCGTGAACTTCATCAGCACCGGGTGCGTCAGACCGCGCTGGGTGGCGATCTTCATGACCCTCGGGTTGCCGATGAGCTTCACGAAGGCGCGGCCCAGCGTGTAGTAACCGCCGTAGGTGTCCTTGAGGACCTTCGGGTAGTTGTGCAGGGCCAGTTCGCGCTGGGCGGGGGTCGCGCGGGCGTGGGCCTGGACGATGACGTCGGCCGCGATCTGGCCGGACTCCATGGCGTACGCGATGCCCTCGCCGTTGAACGGGTTCACCAGGCCGCCCGCGTCGCCCACCAGCAACAGGCCCTTGGTGTAGTGCGGCTGGCGGTTGAAGGCCATGGGCAGGGCCGCGCCGCGGATGGGGCCCGTCATGTTCTCCTCCGTGTAGCCCCAGTCGGCGGGCATGGAGGCGCACCAGGCCTTCAGGACCTCGCGCCAGTCGAGCTCCTTGAAGGAGGCGGAGGTGTTCAGGACGCCGAGGCCCACGTTGGAGGTGCCGTCGCCCATGCCGAAGATCCAGCCGTAGCCGGGCAGGAGGCGGTCCTCGCCCGGGCCGCGCCGGTCCCACAGCTCCAGCCAGGACTCCAGGTAGTCGTCGTCGTGGCGGGGCGAGTGGAAGTACGTCCGTACGGCCACGCCCATCGGGCGGTCCTCGCGGCGGTGCAGGCCCATGGCGAGGGAGAGCCGGGTGGAGTTGCCGTCGGCGGCGACGACCAGCGGCGCGTGGAAGGTGACCTCGCGCTTGTCCTCGCCGAGCTTGGCGTTCACGCCGGTGATCCGGCCCGTACGGTCGTCGATGATCGGCGCGCCCACGTTGCAGCGCTCGTGGAGGCGGGCGCCGGCCTTCTGGGCCTGGCGGGCCAGCTGCTCGTCGAAGTCGTCGCGCTTGCGGACGAGTCCGTAGTCGGGGTAGCTGGCGAGCTCCGGCCAGTCGAGCTGGAGCCGGACGCCGCCGCCGATGATGCGCAGGCCCTTGTTCCGCAGCCAGCCGGCCTCTTCGGAGACGTCGATGCCCATGGCGACCAGCTGCTTGGTGGCGCGCGGGGTGAGGCCGTCGCCGCACACCTTCTCGCGCGGGAAGGCGGTCTTCTCCAGCAGCAGTACGTCGAGTCCGGCCTTGGCCAGGTAGTACGCCGTGGTCGATCCGGCGGGGCCTGCCCCGACGACGATCACATCCGCGGTGTGTTCGGAGAGGGGCTCGGTCACAGCGGGTTCTCCCGAAGACTCGATTTCGTGTGCCGGAACGCACGGGACATGTGCAGTCTATGGGTGGGTGTTGATCGTTATCGCGAAGGGTTGCCCACGCCATGAGCTCCACTGAGGAGAAGTCCCTGCCCCTCGTACGGCTGCGCGTGCCGACCGAGGAGGACGCCTACGCCTGGCACGAGGCGTTCGACGACCCGGAGGTCATGGAGTTCCACGGGGGCGCCACGGCGGAGCTGTCGGTGTACGAGGAGCTGACCGCGCGCCAGCGCCGGCACGACGCGGAGCGGGGGTTCTGTCTCTGGACGCTCCTCGACGAGGACGACGCGGTGATCGGCTTCACGGGCGCGCAGCCCTGGCCGCACGGGTGGGGCCCGGTCGGCGAGGTGGAGATCGGCTGGCGGCTCGCCCGCCGGTCGTGGGGGCGGGGGTACGCGACGGCGGCGGCGCGGGTCGCGGTCGAGCGGGTGCGGGCCGCCGGGGTCGGCCGTGTGGTGGCGATGGTGGACGCGCGCAACGAGCGGTCCGTGGCCGTGACGCGGCGGTTGGGGATGCGGCTCGCCGAGACGTTCCGGACGCCCGCGTCCGACCGGGAGGGATATTGCTTCCGGCTGTCGCTCTGACGGCCGTCGGCGGATGAGTGGGGGCCCGTGGAGCCCGTGAGGTCCGGTCGCGTGGTTCCCCGTGCCCCTAAACCCGGTGGGAGCGGCGTCTTTCGGCCAAGCTGGGGCCCGTCCCCCCTTCCGCGAGGGGGCACGGGTCAGAACACCGACAGGCCCGTCAGGGTCGTGAAGCGGTCCAGCGCCGCCACCCCCGCCACCGAGTTGCCCCGGGCGTCCAGCCCCGGGCTCCACACGCACAGCGTGCACCGGCCGGGCACGC
>NZ_JBJHPC010000171.1:0-12486 GCF_045257485.1 Streptomyces sp. YS-3
CCGCTCCCCCGCCCGGACCCCCGCGCGGCGCAGCTTCTCGGCAACGGCGTCCGCCTGGGTGTTCAGCTCGGCGTAGGACACCGTGCCGTCCGGGCATTCCGCGGCCACACGTGCCGGGGCGACGCGCACCTGCTGCTCGAACAGCTCGTGCAGGAGGGCGGCGGGTGTCGGCCGCTCGGGTCCGGTCAGCCGCTCGATGAGGTCGTCCCGGGCTTCCTGACCGGTCGGCTGAATCTTGTGCAGCGGTAGCGTGGGGTCGGCGACGGCTGTCGCCGTGATGTGCTCGAAGTGGTCCAGGAGTTGCTCGATCCGCCACTGGTCGAACAGGTCGCTGGAGTACTCGACGTAGAGCACCGAGTCCTCTTTGGCCGCGGAGATCTGGACGTCGAGGTCGAACTTGACGCGGCCGGTCGCCACATCACGCACGTCCCGGGGCCGCAAACCCACTCCCGGCGACAGACTCTGGTCCGGTCTTCTGCGCTCGTAGCCCATGGCCACGTTGAACAGCGGGTTCGCCCCTCGGCGGCGGGGGGGGCCGGATGACCCGTACCACCTGGCTGAACGGGACTTCTCGGTGTTCGAGGTCGGCCAGGAGATTTTGCCGCGTCTGCTGGAGGAACGCGCGGAAGGTGAGAGCGGGGTCGATCCGGTTCCGGACGGTCAGCATGTTCACGAACAGGCCGACGGTCTCGAACGATTCGGCACTGGCCCGGCTGGAGGTCGCCACGCCGACCGGGATGTCGGTACTGCCTGTCGTGCGGCCCAGCGTCCAGGCGAAGGCGGCGAGCAGGACCATGAACGGCGTGACCCTCTCACGCACCGCCAGGCCCTCCACCGCGGCCATGAAGCCGGGCCGCAGATCATGCCGCAGCAGTCGGCCGCTGTGTGTCGCCGTGCCGGTCGGGCGCGGCCGGTCCGCGGGCAGGGTGACCTCGTCGACACCGGCCAGCCGGGTGCGCCAGTACGACAGGTGGGCGTCGTCGGACGTTGGGTCGCTGTCCGCCGCGCGCTCGGCCTTGACGTGGTCGGCGAACTGCGGTGCGGGCGGGAGCGGCGCGCCCGTACCGCCGGACCCGCAGTACCGCTGCACCTCGTCCAGGAGGCACTGCACGGACATCCCGTCCACCGCGATGTGATGGAACATCAGGAACAGGACGTGGTGTTCGCCGGTCAGCCGGTAGACACGGGCGGACATGCGGTGCGGCCCGTCCAGCGTGAGCGGCTGTGCGCACGCCGCTTTCAGGGCCTCGCGCAGCTCGGGCTCGCCCGAGGTGAGCTCCACGAGGGGGCAGGGCAGCGGCGTGGGGGGATGCACCCGTGCCGTGGGTTGCCCGTCGACGTCGACGAACTCCGTGCGGAGGATCTCGTGCCGGTCGACCACCGTCTGCAGCGCGGCGCACAGCACGTCCACGTCCAGCGGCCCGGTGATGTCGTAGGCGACCGGCACCGTGTAGGCGGGCGAGGGCTCCATCTGGTGCAGGAACCACATCTGCTCCTGGGCGTGCGAGAGCGTCACAGGTCGAACTCCACGCCGCACTCGGTCACCCAGTAGTGCAGCTGGACCGCGGCCTCGATGCTCGGCCGGTTGACACCGGCGCCCAGTCCCTGGGACGGATCCGTCAGCACCGCCTTGACGCGGTCGGCGTCCAGCACGGTGGAGAGACCGCCCGCCCGGTCCTCACTGATCTCCTGCAGCTGCTTGCACAGCAACTGGCGGTAGGCCGGGTCCTGCGCGGTCGGGAGCGGCGACTTCGCCCGACGCACGATGCTGTCCGGGAGCAGGTCGCCCATCGCGGCACGCAACAGCCCCTTCTCCTTGCCCTCCAGGTTCTTCATGGCCCAGGGAACGCTGTAGACGTACTCCACCAGCACATGGTCGACGAAGGGCACCCGGCCCTCCAGGGGCCCTGCCTGCCCCATCCGGTCGCGGCGGTCCAGGACGGTGCGCAGGTAGCGGGTGAGATTGAGGTACGTGATCTCCCGCATCCGGCGGTCTTGCGTGCTCTCCTCCCCGGTCAGCGGGGTCTCCGACACGGCTTCCCGGTAGCGCTGGTCGATGTAACCGGGCACGTCCAGCTCCTTGTAGAGCCGGCGGTCGATGAGTCCCGAGTGCATCTCCATGCCGTGGAACGGCCCGATCCAGGGGAACGTCGCCGCCTTGACGTACCACGGGTCCTGGAACCAGATGTAGCCGCCGAAGAGCTCGTCCGCGCCGTCCCCGCACAGGGCGACGGTCGCCGTCGGCTGCATCTGCGCCGCCAGCCGGCGGAAGGCCACATGCGTCTCCAGACCGATGATCGGGCGATCCATGCCCTGGACCACGGCCAGTTGCTGCGCCGGGTCCATCAGGTCGTCCGTGGTCACCAGGAGTTCCCGGTGTTCCGCACCCAGACGCTCGACCATCGTGGTCACATGCGGGCTGTCGGGGGACTCGTGCATCTCGTCGCTGCGGAAATTGGCCAGGTTGTAGGCGTACTCCATGGAGAAGGTGCGCAGCGGGTCCCCTCCCGCCGCGGCGCCGATCTCGCGGTCGGCCAGCGCGGACACGATGCTGGAGTCGAGGCCGCCGGAGAGCATCACACCGAGCGGGACATCGGAGACCACCTGGCGGCGCACACTGTCGTGCAGGATCTCCCGCACCGTGGCGACCGTGTCGGACAGGCTCTCGGAGTGCGTGCGCGCCGGCAGGGTCCAGTAGCGGCGGCGCGCCACACCGTTCCGCCCGAACGTCACGATCTCGCCCGGTATCACTTCCCGCACGTCCCTGAAGACGGTCAGGCCGGGGGTGGGCGTGTATCCGAGGAGTTCGCGCAGCCCGTCGCGGTCGACCACCGGCCGCACCTGGCCGGCACGGAACAGTGCCTTGGGTTCCGACGCGAAGGCGAACCCCTCGTCGGTCAGCGTGTAGTGGAGCGGGTAGATGCCGAACCGGTCACGGATGAGGTGGAGCTGTTCACCGGCCGCGTCCCAGACCGCGAACGCGAACATCCCGCGGAGCCGCTCGGCACACGCCGGCCCCCATTCCTCGAAGGCGCGGAGCACGACCTCGGTGTCGCTGTCCGTCGCGAAACGGTGGCCACGCCCGGTCAACTCCCGCCGCAGGTCGGTGAAGTTGAAGATCTCGCCGGTGTAGGCCAGGACGACCGGTTCCGGGCGGTCGCCGCCGTCCGCGGCGCTGCGGCCCACCATCGGCTGGCCGCCGCCCACGGGGTCGATCACCGCGAGCCGGGTGAAGACGAGCATCGCGTGCCGCCCCAGCCAGCGTCCGCCGGACTCGGGACCGCGGTCGTGCAGCGCCGCGGCGAACTCGTCCGCGGTCCGGTCGCGCCCGGAGAGGTCCGTGGTGAAGGAGATGATGCCGCCAATACCGCACACAGTGACTCCTGGAGGAAGAGCGGGGGCACGGAGCCCGGCCGGACGGTTCAGTGGACGGACGGAGCACCAGGAGCCGGGGACCGGCCCGATGCCTGGGCCGCGTCACGGCAGAGCGCACGGACACGGGCGACGTCCAGCCTCCCCGCCTCGTCCCGCGGCAGCTCGTCGGCGAACGCGACATGGGTGGGCCGGGGTGCGTCCGGGGGCCACACCCGCAGCACCTGCCGACGCCACTTCCGTACGGCCTCGGCGTCAGGCGGGTTCACGGGTACGAGCAGGACGCCCGGGGCTGGATCGGCCGCGTCCCGCCCCGGCACCACGGCGACGTCCCGCACCCCCGGCAGGGCGGCGACGCGACGCTCGGCCTGCGCGCCTTCGAGGAGCCGGCCGCCCAGGTCGGCGGCCTGCTCGGCCGGTCCCAGGTAGCACAGGCGTCCCCGCCCGTCGATGCGGGCGCGGTACCCGGTCTCCAGATCGGCTCCCCCGCCGGCCGGGCGGAGGACGAGGAGACCCGGGGTACGCGCGGGCAGCTCCCGGTGATCGTGAGTGACGACGACGGGACGCCACGCCCGGGCGACGTGGGGCAGGGGCAGCGCGGAGTCGGAGGTCTCACTGTCCGGCTGCCACTCACCCCAGGCGACCGTCCCCGCCCGGGGGTGGTTGAGCACGAGGACGACCCGGCCGCCCGCCTTCACGTACGCGTGCCGGTCTTCGGTGGGAAGGAACCGCTCCACCGCCACCACCGCCGTGCCGTTCCCGGAGGCGGGCACGGCTTCCCTGGACGCCTGGAACCCGGGCCCGGCGACCGCACGCCGCACCACCGGCGCGTCGGGGTCGGTGAGCACCTCGTGGAGGGTCCGGCACCAGCCGTCGATGAACTCCTGCGCGGTGTCCGCGTCGAAGACGGGAATCGTGTAGTCGAGGCGTCCGAAGACGGCGTTCGGGGTCTTGCGCAGCTGGAGCGTGGTCTGGAAGGACTGCGAGGAGTTCGGCGCGAAGAACTCCCAGTCCAGCCGTAGACCGGGCACCTGCCCGACGTCGGCGGCGACCCGCGGATAGGACACGCCGAGCCGGTCGAAGACGCCCGCGCCGACGTCGGCTCCGTAGCTTCTGCGCAGTTCGCGCATCAGCAGGTGGAACGGGACCCGCCGGAACCGGTCGACGTCGGATATGGCGCGCCCCGCGGTTGCGACAGTGTCCCGGAAGGTGGCGCCCCGCTCCAGGGTGATCGCGCACGGAACCATGCTGACCTGCATCGCGATCCGGTCGCGGGTGGCCTCGGTACTCGTGTCGGCCGGGATGCACAGCGCGAGTTGTTCGTTTCCGTAGCGGCCGAGATGGGCGGCTGTGGCGGCGAGCAGCCCCGAGAAGAACGAGGTTCCCGCCTTCGCCGTGACGGCTCCGAGCCGGTCGAACAGCGACTCGGGCAGCTCGAACCGCGGTGTCGCGGCCATTCCCGGTGCCGGATCCGCATGGTCCGGCCGGGGCAGCACCAGGCTGGGGAAGGACGGCAGATCGCGGTCCTGCCAGTACCGTGTCGCCGCCGCGAGGGCCGCCTCGTCCAGTTCGTCCGGGTCCGTGAGGGGCGCGGCGGGTTCCCAGTCCGGGGCGGCCCCGCCACCATGTTCACGGGCCTCACGCAGGGCCTGGCTGAACTGCCGCGCGAAGACGAACTTGGACCGGCCGTCGAAGGCGATGTGATGGACGACCACCACCAGGGTCCGCCGGTCCCCGCCATGGTCGAGCAGGATGAGCCGGATCGGGGCACGGGACGTCAGATCCCATTCCAGCGGACGCCGGGCGAGAAACCAGGTGCGTGTCGCCTCTCGCTCACCGAGGGGAGGGCACGGCAGGGCCACCGACTCGAACTCGAAGACGTCATCGAGGTCGTTGATCTGGAACCAGTAGCGCTGGTCCCGGTCCACGACCGTGCCGCGAAGCTCCGGATGGCGACGGCATACGGCGGCGCAGGCCGACGCCACGCTCTCGGCCCGCACGGCACCGCTGATGGTGACGAAGAAGAACCCCGCGTTCAGCCGGTCGGGATGCCTCAACTGCTCCAGCCAGATCGACTCCTGTGCCAACGTCAGCGGCGCAGCAGGCTTGCTCCCCCACATCTCGCCTCCCCTGTCGTGACGATTCGGAGAGGGGATCAGCCGTGCGGGTCTTCGACGACTTCCGCCACCACATCCACGAAGTCGGAGAGCACCGGGTTCTCGAAAAGCAGCAGAAGGGGGACATCCGCTCCGAGTTCGGAGCGGAGATTGACGACGATACGGGTGCCGACGAGCGAGTCGACGCCCAGCTCCAGCAGATTGTCCGTCAAAGCGACCGGTTGTTTGAGTACCTCGGAGATGACCCTGGTGACAGTCTCACTGACGGCGGCCACGGCGGAATCGGATATCGGCACGGAACGCAACCCTCCCAAAGGGGCACTGTTGGACGCGTCATTCCTGATGGTGGGGCCGGCAGACCCAACGAGGTGCCAGCTTCGCAGACCGCCCCCCGGGTTGTCCACGAAGTGACGGTCATCTCCCGTGCATGCGGCGGCAGTTGTGCTGTGGCGCGCGCCCGCCGCGGTGATGGACGTAGACGATAGGCTGTCCGGGGTACTTCGCGTGCACGAGCGGGATCGAAGTCCCTTCCATGGATCTGACGCGGCCGACAGAGCCGGGCGGGTGGGCCGGCCGCACAGACGAATGGGAATGAACCTGTCGGATCTCGGTTTCCGTGATGAAAGGTGATGAACGGTGTCCACAGAGGCAACCGCTGCGACGGACCGCCGGGTCCGGCTCCAGGGAACTCCGGTAGACGCGTATCCCGACCTCGCCCCCGAGTCGAAGCGCGGCAAGTACCGGCGTATCACCGTGGTGGGCGAAGACGTGCTGAGCAGACCCTGCCGCACGGTTCAGGAATTCGGCACCGCTGAACTCCGCACCCTCGTCGACGACATGTTCACGACGATGTACATCGCCGAGGGCGCTGGTCTTGCGGCCAACCAGGTGGGGGTCGGTATCCGGCTGTTCGTGTACGACTGCCACGACGACAACGGCTTGCGGCACGTCGGCCACCTCGTCAATCCGGTCATCACCGAGCAGACACCCGGTGACCGCAACCTGTTGGACGAGGTGGAGGGCTGCCTCTCTGTGCCGGGGGCCCGCGAAAATGTCCTGCGCCCGGATCGCGTGGTGGTGCACGGAACGGACATCGAGGGCAACCCGCTGGTCATCCAGGGAACCGGATACTTCGCCCGGTGTCTGGAGCACGAGACCGACCACCTCAACGGCCGTCTCTATCTCGACCGCCTCGACAAGCGCCAACGCAAGGACGCCCTGCGGCAGATGGACTCTCTCCGTGAAGAGGTCTACGCCCAGCGGCGGAGCAACGGCGAGAAGCTGGGTGTCGAGGTCACCGAGCCGTGAGCGCCACGACGCCCTTCTAACGCCGATCCGATCACCCGTACGACACGGTCGCCCGCAGTGCTGAGCCCCACCGGACCGCCGCATCCGGGCGACACGCTCACAGCCGAAGGACGGTGCAGGACATGACGGAGACGCCGGCGGCCGGGCTGCGGGGGCTTCCGCTGGAACGGGAGTCCCCGTTCGCGCCACCGGCCAAGCTCGCCCAGCTCCGGGAGGAGCGCCCGCTGGCCCGCATGATCTATCCGGACGGCCACGAGGGCTGGCTGGTGACCAGCTACGACTTGGCGAAGGCCGTGCTGGGCGACCTCCGCTTCAGCAACCGCAACGACCTGCGCCACTCCCCCATCCCGCTGCCCCGCGCCGAGGCGAAGGCGTCACGCACCCCTCCGGGGCTGTTCAGCCGCATGGACCCGCCCGATCACACCCGTTACCGGCGGCTGCTGGCTCCGTACTTCAACGTGCGGCGCATGCGTGAGCTCGAACCGCGTATCACCGAGATCGTGAGCCGGTTACTGGATCGGATGGCCGAGCAGGGGCCTCCCGTCGATCTGGTGGAGGCGTTCGCGCTGCCGCTGCCCTCGCGGGTCATCTGCGATCTTCTCGGCATTCCGTACGAGGACCACGAGAGCTTCCAGAGAGACAGCGCGACCCTGTTCGACCTGACGGCGGAGGTCGGGGCGTCCAGCCGCGCCTGGGGCTCGCTCTACGACCGGCTGCGCCGACTGGTCCTGACCAAACGCACCGCGCCCGCCGACGATCTGCTCGGCTACCTCACGACGTGCGACCTCACCGACGACGAAGTGACGTTCATGGGCATCACGTTGCTCGTCGCGGGCCACGAGACGACCGCGAACATGCTGTCCCTCGGCGTCTTCACCCTGCTCGAACACCCTGATCAGCTGGCCCGGCTCCGTACCGATCCCACACTTGCGGAACACGCCGTGGAAGAACTCATGCGGCACCAGACCATCATCCACGCGGGCCCCACCCGGGCCGCTCTGGAGGACGTCGAACTGGCCGGCGAGGTCATCAAGGCCGGTCAGGTCGTGACGGTGTCCCTGGTGGCGGCCAACCGGGACGCACGGCGTTTCCCCGCCCCGGACACACTGGACATCTCCAGCGCCGCGGCACATGGGCAGTTGGGCTTCGGGTTCGGCATCCACCAGTGCACCGGCCAACAGCTGGCGCGGCTGGAGATGCGGATCGCCCTCGGGGAACTGTTCCGGCGGTTCCCCAGCCTCCGTCTCGCGCAGCCGGTGCGCGAGATCCGGATGCGCGACGACATGTCCATTTACGGTGTTCACCGTCTGCCGCTGACCTGGGACGAAGACGAGGAGCAGACGGAGGCGGTCCGCGGCCGGAGTGCGTCTCACGGCACCACGACTCACGGGAAGCGGTCGGGCGACCGGACCTGACCACCACCGCCCGTGAAGGGCCGGCCGGGCTGTGTGCCCGGCCGGCCCTCGTTGCGCGTGGTCAGTTACGGAAGTGGTCCCTGTCCTTCCCCCGCTCAGTGGTGGCCGAGCCGGACCGCCGATGTGCCCAGGCCGGTCGGGACCATCCAGTCGAGCGAGGGCATGGGTCCGCCCTGGGTAGCTGTGGCGTACGAGATACCGCTGTTGGGCAGGGCCGCGGGCAGATCGGCGTCCCGGTAGCGCCGCACGCTGATGTGCCAGTGCAGGACGGCGGCAAGGAAGTCCTTGAGCTCGTCCATGTAGGCGTCCAGGAGGTGGCGTTCGCCAGAGGTGAGGTCCAGTTCGTCGGCGAGTGCGGGCAGCTCGTGCCCCAGAGCGTGCTGGAACTGGTCCATACGGGCGCGCATGAGGTCGTCGACGATGTGCAGAGCGGTGGGGTAGTCACAGGCGAAGAAGTTCTGGAACACCAGAAGCATGTTGTGCAGCTCGCCCTCGTACTGCATCTCCTTCTGGTACGAGACGACGTCGTTGACCAGGAAGGCATAGTCGGAGACGGCATTCTCGATCGCCCGCAGCGTACCGCTCTCGTGCACGGCGGGCGGCAGCTTCCCCGCGTGTCCCAGCCGGGACAGGCTCATGATGAGATCAGCGCCGAAGGTCTTGCGGCGCATCTCGATGTAGTCGACGGGGTCCGGGATGCGGTGCTGGGCCTGGTTGTGCAGCTCCCACAGCCAGCTCTGCACCATGCCGGCCACCGCGTCGCGGTATGCCGCACGCTGTTCGGGATGCATGGGGGTCGTGGTGCGTTCCCAGAGATCGGCCAGGGAGCGTTCGATCGGGTTGATGGCCCCGGCAGTCCCGGCGGCGGGTTCTACGCAGTCCATGCACGCCAGCAGTCGCTCGGTGCACAGCCTCGCGCCGGTGAGGTCGCGGATGCGCCCGAAGACGACAGGGTAGTAGTCGTCGCCGTAGGTGCCCCAGGTCAGCCACTCCGCGCTCAGTTCGAGTTCCTCGGGGGTGCCGTCGGGGTCGAGGGCGGCCGAGCACAGGGCGAGGTCGTAGCCGGTGAGCTTCTCCAGGTCCCAGATGTCGTCGAGGAGCCCCATCCGCCCGGCCCAGGCGATGGAGGCCTGGCGCGCGTGGTCGAGGTGGGGGCTGGAGCGGACCGGGAAGGGCATGGCGAAGTCGGGCAGCAGTGACGGGCCGCGATGCCGGTTGAGCACCTGGGTATGGCTGCGGAGCCGGGCCTGGGCGGAGCGCCCGAGCAGCGCCTTGACGTCCACGGCCGACGTGCCCAGGACCCCGGCGAACATCGACCGCCGCTCGGCAGCTTCCTTGTTCATGTACCGGCTGGAGCGCATGTGCCACTCATGGCCACCGGACTGCCAGTCCTGAAGGCCCTTCACATACGCCCCGATCCGCGCGCACTCCTCGGGGCCGATCCCCGTCTCCAGGCAGAGGTTCGGGACCTCGGTGAGCGCGGTGTTCTCGAACTGCTGCAACCGGGAGGTCAGCAGGTCGTTGACGGCTTCGGCCGCCTCCTGGGTCGTACAGTCCAAAAACGTCTCCAGGACCAGGACGCCATTGCTGAGTTCCCCCTCGTCCTCCACTTCGCGCTGGTAGGAGAAGAGGTCGTTGCGCAGATGGACGGCGTCCGCGAAGGCGTCGGTCAGCACGCGCAGCGGCCGGGAGCCCGCTACCGGCGCCGGGAGTTCGGCGCTGGCCGCGAATTCGACGATCCCCGCCGACCAGGGGGCACCGCCCACCTTCCGCCGCATCTCGATGTACTCGACCGGGTTGGCCACCCGCCCTTCGTCGATGTGGACGAGCTCCCACATCGACTCATTGAGGAGGTTCCGCGTGCTCAGCGCGAACCGCTCCCGCCACGCGTGCGACATGTTCGGCACGGTCCGCGCCCACAGATCCGCCAGCCCGGCCTCCACCGGGGTGGCCGGCGCCGGGAAGCCGTCCGCGAGGTCCATCGGCATGAACGCCGGCAACCGGTCCAGATACGCCCGCGCCCCCTCGCGGTCCTGGGTCCGTTTGAACTCCTCCAGGAAGTGGTCGTCGAAGAAGAACACCCACACGTACCAGTCCGTCACCAGCGCCAGCGCCTCGGCATCACAATCCGGATGCGTGTATGCGCAGAGCAAGGCGTAGTCGTGCGCGTCGAGGTCGCTCTGCTCCCAGATCCCGGACCCCTCCAGCATGCCCATCTCGCGGGCCCAGGCCCGCGCATGCGTACGGGCGGCCTCCACGTGCGGATTGAGCCGGGCCGGATGGGGCACATAGAAGTCCGGCAGAACGAATGACTGGGACATGGGTGTTCCTCTGCTTCTGCTCATCATGCCGCCGGTGCCACCTGGACCCGCGTCCAGGGCCGGAGTCGCACGGGCGGCCGGGCCCGGTCACGGCCCGGGCCCGGCCGCCTCTGCGATGCGGTCGTACCGCCGGTTCAGTGCCAGCGGCTGACTTCGACGTTCTCCAGGACGCCGAGGGCGTCGGGGACGAGGATCGCGGCCGAGTAGTAGGCGGTGACCAGGTACGAGATGATCGCCTGCTCATTGATGCCCATGAACCGCACGGACAGGCTCGGCTCGATCTCGTCGGGGATGCCGCTCTGCCGGAGTCCGATGACGCCCTGCTCGTCCTCACCGGTACGCATGCAGATGATCGAGGTCGTACGGGCGTCGCTGACCGGGATCTTGTTGCACGGGAAGATCGGCACTCCGCGCCAGGTCGGGATGCGGTTGCCGGCGACGTCGATGCTCTCGGGGACCAGGCCGCGCTTGTTGCACTCGCGGCCGAAGGCGGCGATGGCGCGCGGGTGGGCGAGGAAGAGCTTGCTGCCGCGGCGGCGCGAGAGCAGTTCGTCCATGTCGTCGGGGCTGGGCACGCCGTCGTGGGGCTGGAGGCGCTGGCCGTAGTCGCAGTTGGCCAGCAGGCCGAACTCACGGTTGTTGACCAGCTCGTCCTCCTGACGCTCGCGCAACGCCTCGACCGTGAGCCGCAACTGCTGCTCGGTCTGGTTCATCGGCTGGTTGTAGAGGTCCGCGACCCGGCTGTGGACCTTCAGCACGGTCTGGGCGACGGAGAGTTCGTACTCGCGCGGCGAGGCCTCGTAGTCGACATACGTGTGCGGGATGACGGCCTCGCCGACATGGCCCGCGGCCAGGTCGATGGCCGCCTCGCCGTACTTGTTGGTCCGCTGCTGCGGGACGGTTGCCGCACCGTCGAGGTGGGCGCGCAGCGACTGGGCGCGCTCGGCGAGGTTGTCGACGTCGGCGCGGGACAGGGTGAGGACCGTACAGGCAGTGGCGGTCCTGTACGAGCTCTCCCAGACCGAGTCCCCTGTCAGCGCCGCTTCCCCGAAGTAGCAGCCGTCCGCGAGCGCCCCCAGAACCGCTTCGTCCCCGTAGGGGCCCGCCCCGACCTTCTGCACTCGGCCGTGTGCCAGGAGGAAGACCATGTCCTGGGGGTCCCCGGCGGTGACCAGTACCGTGCCGGCCGGGTATTCGCGCTGCTCGCAACGGCTCGCCAGCTCGCTCAGCACGGCGTCGTCCGTGTAGCCGCGCAGCACGGGCAGCTCTCCCAGCTCGGCCGGGATGACTTCGGCACGGCCGCCGGTCTGGACGAACGTGACGCGGCCGTCCCCCAACTCGTAGGACAACCTCCGGTTCACCCGATACGTACCGCCCTTCACCTGCACCCACGGCAGCATCCGCAGCAGCCACCGGGAGCTGATCTCCTGCATCTGCGGCACGGACTTGGTGGTGGTCGCCAGATTCCGCGCTGCCGACGTACCGAGACTCTGCTGACGGGGAAGGTCCCCGGCGCGCACTTCCTGGTCGGAATCAACTGACATAAGGAGAACCTTCCGATGGCATACGAGATTTTCGAGGCCCAGAATCCCCCTCGCTCGGCATTCGCGCCACCACCGCGGAGGGTGAATAAATTGCCCTCCCAAGGAATCATGGCCAAGGGATTCCACCCCTCGACCAAATTTCCGAATCGAAGACAAGGATGCAGTTCACAGCTGCATCAGGCCGCCTCCAGGGGGCGTAAGTCCCGTACGGGAGAGATAATGAGACCGGTCTTTTACGGATAGCCGACTTGTATGCGTAGCCGATATTGCTGC
The DNA here is from genome assembly GCF_045257485.1 of Streptomyces sp. YS-3. Classification (NCBI taxonomy): domain Bacteria; kingdom Bacillati; phylum Actinomycetota; class Actinomycetes; order Kitasatosporales; family Streptomycetaceae; genus Streptomyces; species Streptomyces sp. YS-3. The sequence goes on from NZ_JBJHPC010000171.1 coordinate 12,351, forward strand.
CTGTCCGCATCGAATCGAGGACGCATCCCGGGGGTATCCCGGCGGGATGGAAAAGGGGCCGCCGACCACATAGTCACCGGCGGGGCCGGACAGGTCCCGCGGAGTGGGGCCAGGCTCGCGGCCCTCCCTCCATACC
>NZ_JBJHPC010000172.1:0-12465 GCF_045257485.1 Streptomyces sp. YS-3
GCCCTCGGGCGCCCCGCACTCCCCCTGCTCCTGCGGCTCCCCGCCGAGCAGCGTCCGTACCAGCGGGTGCGCGCAGAACAGGCCGTCCCGCACCCCGATCCCGTACTCCGCCGAGAGCGCCGCCGCGAAGTGCGAGCTGTTCCAGCCGTCCACGACGAACGAGATCACCCCGACCCTCGGCGCGTCGTCGCCGAAGAGGGACAGCACCCGTACCTCCGGCACCGCCGCCAGCCCCTCCCGCACCTTCGCGATCAGGTGCCGCTCCCGCTCCACCAGGCCCTCGAAACCCGCCTCCGTCAGCGCCTTGCAGGCGGACGCGATGGCGTACACGCCGATCACGTTCGGGGAGCCGGCCTCGTGGCGGGCGGCCGTGGTGTGCCACTCGACGTCCACCCCGCCGTCCGCGCGCCGCGCGACCGTACGGGAGGCGCCGCCGCCCGCGAGGTACGGCTCGGCGGACCGGAACCAGTCCGCGCGCCCGGCCAGCACCCCCGAGCCGAACGGCGCGTACAGCTTGTGCCCGGAGAAGGCGATCCAGTCGACGTCCGACTCCGTTACGGAGACGGGGTGGTGGGGCGCCAGCTGCGCCGCGTCGAGCACGATCCGCGCCCCGTGCGCGTGCGCCGCCGCCGTCAGCTCCTTCACCGGCCACAGCTCCCCGGTGACGTTGGAGGCGCCGGTGACGCAGACCAGCGCCGGACCGTAGGGTTCGCGGTCGGCCAGCGCCCGTTCCAGGATCGCCACCGCTTGCTGCGGCGTACGCGGCGCGTCGAGGTACGTCACCCGGGCGTCCCGCCACGGCAGCAGCGAGGCGTGGTGCTCGGTCTCGAAGACGAAGACCTGGCAGTCGGCCGGGAGCACCCGGGCCAGCAGGTTCAGCGAGTCCGTCGTCGAACGGGTGAAGACCACCTGGTCGCCGGGGCGGCAGTCGAGGAACTCGGCCACCGTCGCCCGGCTGTTCTCGAACAGGTCGGTGGAGAGCTGCGAGAGGTAGCCCGCGCCCCGGTGCACGCTGCCGTAGTAGGGGGCGTACGCGGCCACGTCGTCCCACACCCGCTGGAGGGCGGGAGCGCTCGCCGCGTAGTCGAGGGCCGCGTACGTCACCTCGCCGCCGGTGACCAGCGGAACGGTGACGTCCCGGCCGAGCACCGGCAGCGGCGCCGCGCAGCAGGGCTCCTCGGACGAGGGCGACGACGAAGACGAGAGCGAGGGGGAGGTGACGGCGGACGGGGCGGTGGGCGTGGACGCGTATGCGGACATGGCGGTATCTCCCGGCAGGTCGAGGCGAATCGGCTGTGGAACCCCCGGGGCGCGGCGGACCGACCGGCGGCGCCGGACGCACGGGGGGTGACCTCGACGTACGCGAAGAAGGCGTACGGAGGTGTACAGAAGAAGGGGCCGAAGGCCCTATCGCATTCGCTTGCTCACGAGACTGCTCCCTTGAGGACCAGGACCCCAGGGGCGCGCCACCCGAGAACGGGTGCGCAGGGGTCCGCGCTTGCCGCCGACCTCGCTGCCTGCGGCCTGGTCTTCACCCGGGGCACCCCGCCACGGACGGAGGGTTGCCGGACAGCGGGCCGGGGCCGTAGTCGCTGTCACTCATGACCTTGGAAAGCATCCTGCCATACGTCGGCGTACGCGCAAGGCGCGGTCCGGCATCCGGACCGCGCCCCGTCACACGTCCGCTCGGCGGCTACGCGTTGCTGGCGGCCACCCACCGCTCCAGGGCCCGTCTCGCCGCCCCGGAGTCCACCGACTCGGCCGCTCTGGCGATCCCGTCCCGGATCTGCTCCACCAGGGTGCCAGGGCCCGGGTCCAGCGCGACCAGCGCCGCCGCCGAGTTGAGCAGCACCGCGTCCCGTACGGGCCCGGTCTCCCCGGCCAGCAGCCGGCGGGCCGCGTCCGCGTTGTACGAGGCGTCCGCCCCGCGCAGCGCCTCCACCGGCACCAGGCCGATGCCCACGTCCCTGGGGTCGAACGCCTCCTCGCGCACGGCCCCGTCCCGTACCACCCAGACCCGGGAGGTCGCGGTGGTGGTCAGCTCGTCCATGCCGTCGTCGCCGCGGAACACCAGCGCCGAGGAGCCGCGCTCGGCGAGCACCCCGGCCACGATCGGCGCCATCCGGGCGTCCGCGACCCCGGTGGCCTGGGCCATGACGCGGGCGGGGTTGGTGAGCGGACCGAGGAAGTTGAAGGTGGTGCGGATGCCGAGTTCGCGCCGGGCCGCGGCGACGTACCGCAGGGCGGGGTGGAACTTGACCGCGAAGCAGAAGGTGACGCCCGCCTCCTCGGCGACCTGGACCACCTGCCGGGGGGTGAGGTCGAGGTTGACGCCGAGCTTCTCCAGGACGTCGGAGGCGCCACTGGCGGAGGAGGCGGCCCGGTTGCCGTGTTTGACGACCTTGGCGCCGGTGCCCGCCACCACGATGGCGGACATGGTGGAGATGTTGACGGTCTTGGCGCCGTCGCCGCCGGTGCCGACGATGTCGACGGTCCGGCCGGGCACCTCGATCAGATTGGCGTGCTCGTACATCGCGCGGACCATGCCGGTGATCTCGGCGACCGTCTCGCCCTTGGCCCGCAGGGCCACCGCGAACCCGGCGATCTGCGCGTCGGTCGCCTCGCCGCGCATGATCGAGTCCATCGCCCAGGCCGTCGCCTCGGCACTCTGGTCGGTGCCGCTGAGCAGTGCGTCCAGCACGCCCGGCCAGGAGTAGGCCGCCACGCTGTCGCCGCCTGCCGGGGTCACAACGTTCATGGTCCGCTCCTGGGTCCACCGACGGATAGGGGAATCGTGGACCACCCTATCCAGCCCCGGGGACGGCGAAGGGCCCCGTCCATCGCGTGGACGGGGCCCTGTGCTGTGTGGCGTACAGCGTGCGCTGGGAGGGGATCAGTGGTGGCCGTGGCCGCTGGTGATCTCCTCGTACTCCTCGGCGGTGGGCTTGGCGATCTGGCTCTGCTCGCCGAAGTAGCCCTTGTGGAGCTTCACGCGCAGCTTCTCCATGCGGGAGACCTTGCGCTTGACACCGTTCTCGTCGACGGCCGCCGGCAGCTCGGCCGGACGGGTCTGCTCGTGCGCGGTGAGCTTGTACAGCTGGCCCGCGTCGAGCGGCTCGTGGACCTCGACGAACTCACCGTGCGGCAGCCGCTTGATGATGCCGGTCTCGCGACCGTGCAGCACCTTCTCGGCGTCCCGGCGCTGGAGGCCCAGGCAGATCCGCTTGGTGACGATGAACGCGACGACCGGGCCGACGAAGAACGCGATCCGGACGAACCAGGTGATGGCGTTGAGCGACAGGTTGAAGTTGGTCGCCCACAGGTCGTTGCCACCACCGACCAGCATCACCATGTACGCGGTCACCCACGCCACACCGATACCGGTGCGGACGGGAGCGTTGCGCGGACGGTCGGCGATGTGGTGCTCGCGGGTGTCCTTGGTGATCCAGGCCTCGATGAACGGGTAGGCCGCGATCGCGAAGAGCACCAGCGGGAAGATCACCAGCGGGATGAACACACCCAGGACCAGCGTGTGGCCCCACAGGTTGATCTCCCAGCCCGGCATCACTCGGATGAGGCCTTCGGCGAAGCCCATGTACCAGTCGGGCTGGGCGCCGGTCGACACCTGATCCGGGCGGTACGGGCCGATCTCCCAGATCGGGTTGATCGAGGCGATCGCCGCGATGACCGCGATGACACCGAACACCAGGAAGAAGAAGCCGCCGGCCTTGGCCGTGTAGACGGGCAGCAGCGGCGCGCCCACGACGTTCTTGTTGGTGCGGCCGGGGCCCGCGAACTGGGTGTGCTTGTGGTAGAAGACCAGGATCAGGTGAGTGATCATCAGGCCGAGCATGATGCCGGGCAGCAGCAGGATGTGGACCGAGTAGAACCGGGCCACGAAGTCGCCGCCGGGGAACTCGCCGCCGTAGATGAAGAACGACAGGTACGTGCCGACGACCGGCACGCCCAGGATGGCGCCCTCCATGAAGCGGACGCCGGTGCCCGAGAGCAGGTCGTCCGGGAGCGAGTAGCCGGTGAAGCCGGTGAACATGCCGCAGAAGAACAGCAGGAAGCCGAAGAGCCAGTTGACCTCGCGCGGCTTGCGGAACGCGCCCGTGAAGAACACGCGCATCATGTGCACGAACATGCCCGCGAGGAAGATCAGCGCGGCCCAGTGGTGGATCTGCCGGATCAGCAGACCACCGCGCACATCGAAGCTGATGTGCATGGTCGAGTTGAACGCCTCGGACATCTGTACGCCCTGGAGCGGAACGTAGGAGCCGTCGTAGACGACCTCGTTCATGCTCGGGTGGAAGAACAGTGTCAGGTACACACCCGTGAGGATGATGATGATGAACGTGTACATGCAGATCTCGCCGAGCATGAAGGACCAGTGGTCCGGAAAGATCTTGCGCATGTTGGTCTTGGCGAGGGTGTAGATCCCCAGCCGGCCGTCGGCCCAGTCGGCGAACTTCTCGCCGTTGCCGGGCTCGCGGCGTTCGTCAGTCGTGGTGGTGCTCATCCGCGCTCCCAGAAGGCAGGACCGACGGGCTCTTCGAAGTCGCCGAGCGCTTCGAGGTAGCCCTCGCTGTTCACGCCGATGCGCAGCTGCGGCAGAGCGTGACCGGCCGGGCCGAAGATGACGCGGGCCCCGTCGGAGAGGTCGAAGGTGGACTGGTGGCACGGGCAGAGCACGTGGTGGGTCTGCTGCTCGTACAGGCTGATCGGGCAACCGACGTGGGTGCAGATCTTCGAGAACGCCACGATGCCCTGGTGCGACCACTCCAGCTCGCGCTTGTCCTTGATGTTCTCCGGCTGGAGCCGGACGATCATCAGGGCGGCCTTGGCGATCTGGGTCTGGAAGTCGTGCTGGTCCTCCTCCAGGCCCTCGGGCTTGGCGAAGGTGAGCGAACCGACGGCCACGTCCTCGGGACGCAGGGGCTCGTTGGTGTTCATGTTGATGAGGGCCTTGCCCTTGGCCCACATCGTCTTGCGCAGCTTGTCCTCGGGCAGCGTGCCCAGGTCGCGCAGGAGCACCACACCGGCGAGCGGCACCATGGCCAGCGCGCCGTACATGGTGTTGCGGATCAGCTTGCGGCGGCCGAAGCCGGACTCGCGGACGCCGTCCGCCCAGTCCTGCATGACCTTCTCGCGGACCTCCGGCGGAGCGGCGATCTCGTGACGGTCGTCCGACATCTCCTCGTCGGCCATCAGCGTGCGGGCCCAGTGGACCGCGCCGGCGCCGATGCAGAACAGCGCGACACCCAGGGTCAGACCCAGGGAGAAGTTCAGCGCGCTGACGTGCCCGAACGGGAAGATGTAGACGATCTTGTCGATCGGGAAGATCACGAAGGACGCGATGAAGGCGACCGTGGCGACCATCGAGAGCATGAAGAGACCGGCGACCACGCGCTCGGAGCGCCTGGCAGCCGCCTCGTCGATGTCCTGGACGCGCGGACGGTGGGGCGGCAGCCCCGGGTCCGCGAACGGGTCGCGGGCGCGCTCGACCGAGCCGTGCTCGGGGTCCTGCTCGCTGGGCAGGTTCTCGGAATTGTCTTGGCTACTCATGACTTCTTGGCCTTAGCGGAGTGGGCCGCGATCCAGATGGCGACTGCGATGAGGGCACCGAGGCCGAAGATCCACGCGAACAGACCCTCACTGACGGGACCGAGGCCCCCCAGCGACAGGCCACCGGGGCTCGCCGTCTTCTCACTGTTCACGGCGTCCAGGTACGCGATGATGTCCTGCTTCTGCTTCTGCGGCATCGTCGTGTCGGGGAAGGACGGCATGTTCTGCGGGCCGGTCTGCATGGCCTCGTAGATGTGCTTCGGGTCCACGCCCTCAAGGCTGGGGGCGTACTTGCCGTGCGTGAGCGCACCGCCCTTGCCGGAGAAGTTGTGGCACTGGGCGCAGTTGGTGCGGAACAGTTCGCCACCCTTGGCGATGTCCGCGCCTTCCGGGCTGTACTGCTTCTCGGTCGGCTTGATGGGGCCGGCTCCGAGGGAAGCGACGTACGCGGCGAGCTGGTCGATCTCGGCCTGCGAGTAGATGACCTTCTTCTTCGGCACCTGGGCGCCGGGCTGCTGCGCCGGCATCCGGCCGGTGCCGACCTGGAAGTCCACGGCGGCGGAGCCGACGCCGACCAGGGACGGGCCGTCAGAGGTGCCCTGACCGCCGGTTCCGTGGCAGCTGGCGCAGCCGACGGAGTAGAGCTTCTTGCCCTCGTCGATAGCGAGGGACTGGGCGGTTTCGTCGGCCTTCGCCTTGTCCGCGGGCGCGAACGCGGCGTACAGCCCCCCGGTGGCCGCCAGCGCGAGGAGTAGGACGACGAGCGCCGCCAGCGGATGGCGTCGTCGTGCGGAGAGCTTTTTCACGGATTACCCCGGTGTCAGGATCTTCTGCGTCAGTGCGGGATGGTGTCGGGTCTGCGTGCCCGATTACTTGATCAGGTAGATCGTGGCGAAGAGGCCGATCCAGACGACATCGACGAAGTGCCAGTAGTAGGACACGACGATGGCGGCGGTCGCCTGTTCGTGGGTGAACCTTCTGGCCGCGTAGGTCCTGCCGAGAACCAGCAGGAAGGCGATGAGACCGCCCGTCACATGCATGCCGTGGAAGCCGGTGGTCAGGTAGAACACCGAGCCGTACGGGTCGGAGGACAGCGAGAGGCCGTCCTTCTTCACCAGCTCGGTGTACTCGAAGACCTGGCCTCCGATGAAGATCGCACCCATCACGAAAGTGATCATGAACCAGGTGCGCAGCTTCTTCACGTCGCCCCGCTCGGCGGCGAAGACGCCGAGCTGGCACGTGAGGGAGGAGAGCACCAGGATCGTGGTGTTCGTCGCCGAGAACGGAAGGTTCAGCGAGGACGCCATTTCCTTCCAGTGCTCGGCACCCGTCACCGATCGCAGGGTGAAGTACATCGCGAAGAGGGCCGCGAAGAACATCAGCTCGGAACTCAGCCAGATGATGGTTCCGACGCTGGTGAGGTTCGGCCGATTGACCGACGGGTGCGCGTGCCCGGTTTCTACTGTCGTTGCTGTCGCCACGACCGACATTATGTCGGTCGCTTATCTCGCGCTCACTCCGGGGGGTGCCGTTCGGTGTGTCCGCACCCCGTGTCCTGCCCGAACGGCCCATCCGGGCGCTCGCCGAACCGGTGTTGACACGGAGTCGGACGGAGTAGCATCCGCGCATCGGCTCCCGAGCCCGTACCGCCGTCGAATCGGAGGAACAATGCAGTCGAGCGCCACCGTACTTGTCTACAGCGACGACGCGAACACCCGTGAGCAGGTGCGGCTCGCCGCCGGACGCAGGCCCGCCTCCGACGTTCCCCCGGTGACCTTCCTGGAGTGCGCGACCCCGCACGCCGTCCTCAAGGAGCTGGACCGCGGCGGCATCGACGTGTGCGTGCTGGACGGGGAGGCCGTTCCGGCCGGGGGCATGGGCATCTGCCGGCAGATCAAGGACGAGATCTTCCAGTGCCCGCCGGTGCTGCTGCTCATCGGGCGCCCCCAGGACGCCTGGCTGGCCACCTGGAGCCGTGCGGACGCCGCGGTGACCCTCCCGGTCGAACCGGTCGAGTTCGCCGCCGCACTGGCCGCCCTGCTGCGCCTGCGCCGCCCCGACGGCGCCCTGGCCACCAAGGGCTGATCGCCCCGCCCCGACCCCCACCGGGCAGGCCCTAGACCTGCGGTCGCAGCCGGGCGGAGTTCAGTTTGCTCTGCCCGGCCTTCGCGTCGGCCTGGAGCACGCTGCCCTTGCGCCACTTGTCCCAGTCGACGTTCCAGTCGCCGAAGCCGTTGTCGAAGGGCGTCATGTCCTCGCCGATGCTGTTGACGACCTTGACGATGTCGCCCTCGTTCACGGTCTCGTAGAACCAGGCCGCGTTCCCGGTGGACATGCCCGTACAGCCGTGGCTGACGTTCTCGGCGCCCTGCGAGCCCACCGACCAGGGGGCCGCGTGCACGTACTCGCCGCTCCAGGTGACCCGGGTCGCGTAGTAGACCGGCAGGTCGTACGCGTCGGCGCTGCCGGCCGAGATGCCGACCGTCTCCCCGCGCATACGTACGTAGTACTGCTTGCCCAGCACCACCTTGACGCCGTTACGGGTGGAAAAGCCCGGCTTTCCGGTGGTCACCGGAATGGTATTGATCACTTCTCCGTTGCGTTTGACCGTCATGTAGTGCGAGGACGCGTCCGTGATGGCCTCGATGCGGTCGCCCGTGGTGATCTTCAGGGGCTTGGCGGGGCCGCCGTACAGCTTGTCCGCGATCCGCACGCCCTCCAGGCGCGAGGTGGCCCTGACGGTCGCGTGCGCGGGCCAGTAGTCCTTGGGCCGGTAGTGGAGCTTCTTGTCGTCCACCCAGTACCAGGCACCCTCCACCGAAGGGGTGGACTCGACCTTGAGGGCACGCTCGACGACCGAGCGGGCCGCCTTGTCCTTGACGGGCTTGCTGAGCTCGGCCGTGATGGGCTGTCCGACGCCGTACTTGCCCGCGTCCGGCCCGAATTCGACGTTCACGGTGTCTTTGGGCGCGGTGGTGTCGAACGTCAGCGTACGGCGCCCCGGAGCGCCGTCGGAGTCCTCCGTGGAGACCACCACCGTGTAGCGCGCCCCGGCGACCAGCGGGGAGGTGGAGTGCCAGCGGTTGCCGTCGCCGTCGAGTTCGCCCGCGAGGTAGCGGCCCGCCGCGTCCGCGGCCGTCACGTCCGTGATGCGCCCGCGGCCACCCCTGGCGGTGATCTCCAGGGGCTTGTCCGGGTCCGCCTTCGCGCTGCCCGACGGACCGTTGTACGCGATCTGCCCGGCCGCGTCGTACGGCTTGGCCGAGAGCGGGTTGCTCTCGGAGTGGCCGCACCCGGCGGCGCCCGCCCCGAGGGCGATGACCAGCAGGGTGCAGCCGAGGACGGTACGGATACGCGGTGCCTGACTCATGCCCTCACGTTATGAAGGGCGGGCGCGTTCGGCGCGTCGGAGGACTGCAAACGGGCGGCGGCGGCCTCCGGGCGGCCCCGGGGCCGCCCGGGGCCACCGGGGTACACGGAAGGGCCCCGCGGGCTCTCAACGAGCCGCGGGGCCCTTCACGGGTGCGTACGAGGACCTACTGGTTCTGGTTCTCGCCGCGGTAGTACTCGAACACCCAGCCGTAGATGCCGATGAGGATCAGCGGCGCCGAGAAGTACAGCAGCCACCAGCCCATCGCGATGGCCAGGAACGCGAGCGCTCCACCGATGGCCAGCGAGAGCGGCTGCCAGCTGTGCGGGGAGAAGAATCCCAGCTCACCGGCGTCGTCCGCGACATCGGCCTCCTTGTCGTCCTGCGCGCCCGCGTCGACCCGCCGGGCCGTGAAGGCCAGGTAGAAGCCGATCATCACGCTCAGGCCGAAGGCCATCACGAGAGCGGTGGCACCGGCCGGCTCCTTCGACCACACGCCGTACACGACGGCCATGATCAGGATGAAGACGGAGAGCCAGAGGAACATCTTGCCCTGGATCTTCACTTGCCCGCCTCCTTGCCGCCGGCGAGGGCCGCGTTGTCACCGGCACCGTGGTTCTCGAGCTGGTCGAGAGCCGCGATCTCCGGGTGGTGCAGGTCGAACGCCGGGGATTCGGAGCGAATACGCGGCAGGGTGAGGAAGTTGTGCCGCGGCGGCGGGCACGACGTCGCCCATTCGAGCGAACGCCCGTAGCCCCACGGGTCGTCGACCTCGATCTTCTTGCCGTACTTGGCGGTCTTCCAGACGTTGTACAGGAACGGCAGGATCGACAGGCCCAGCAGGAAGGAGCTGATGGTCGAGATCGTGTTCAGCGCGGTGAACCCGTCGGCGGCGAGGTAGTCCGCGTAACGACGCGGCATGCCCTCGGCACCGAGCCAGTGCTGCACCAGGAACGTGCCGTGGAAGCCCACGAACAGCGTCCAGAAGGTGATCTTGCCCAGGCGCTCGTCCAGCATCTTGCCCGTGAACTTCGGCCACCAGAAGTGGAATCCGGAGAACATCGCGAAGACCACGGTGCCGAAGATGACGTAGTGGAAGTGCGCGACCACGAAGTACGAGTCGGAGACGTGGAAGTCCATCGGCGGCGAGGCCAGGATGACGCCGGTCAGACCACCGAAGGTGAAGGTGATCAGGAAGCCGACGGCCCAGAGCATCGGTGTCTCGAAGGACAGTGAGCCCTTCCACATCGTGCCGATCCAGTTGAAGAACTTCACACCGGTCGGTACCGCGATGAGGAACGTCATGAACGAGAAGAACGGCAGGAGCACGCCGCCGGTGACGTACATGTGGTGCGCCCACACGGTCACGGACAGACCGGCGATGGCGATCGTCGCGCCCACCAGGCCCATATAGCCGAACATCGGCTTCCTGGAGAACACTGGGATGACTTCGGAGATGATGCCGAAGAAGGGCAGGGCGATGATGTACACCTCTGGATGGCCGAAGAACCAGAAGAGGTGTTGCCACAGCAGCGCGCCGCCGTTGGACGCGTCGAAGACATGGGCACCGAACTTGCGGTCCGCCTCCAGGGCGAACAGCGCGGCGGCCAGCACCGGGAACGCGAGCAGGACCAGCACACCGGTCAGCAGGACGTTCCACACGAAGATCGGCATCCGGAACATCGTCATACCGGGTGCGCGCATGCAGATGATCGTGGTGATGAAGTTGACCGAGCCGAGGATCGTGCCGAAGCCGGAGAAGGCCAGACCCATGATCCACATGTCGGCGCCGACGCCCGGCGAGCGGACCGCGTCCGACAGCGGGGAGTAGGCGAACCAGCCGAAGTCGGCCGCGCCCTGCGGGGTGAGGAAGCCACCGACCGCGATGGTCGAGCCGAACAGGTAGAGCCAGTAGGCGAACATGTTCAGCCGCGGGAACGCCACATCGGGCGCGCCGATCTGCAGCGGCATGATCCAGTTCGCGAACCCGGCGAACAGCGGCGTCGCGAACATCAGCAGCATGATCGTGCCGTGCATCGTGAACGCCTGGTTGAACTGCTCGTTCGACATGATCTGCGTGCCGGGGCGGGCGAGTTCGGCGCGCATGAAGAGCGCCATGATCCCGCCGATGCAGAAGAACGCGAACGACGTGACCAGATACATCGTGCCGATCGTCTTGTGGTCAGTGGTGGTCAGCCACTTCACGACGACGTTCCCCGGCTGCTTGCGCCGGACCGGCAGCTCGTTCTCGTACGAGTCGTCTGCTGCCGCGGCACCCTGAGATTCGTTGAGGATGCTCACAGTTTGTTCGTCTCCGCGTTCTTGGCGGGGTCGGTCTGAGCGATGCCCGCCGGCACGTAGCCGGTCTGGCCCTTCGCCGCCAGCTCCTTGAGGTGCTGCTGGTAGCGCTCCGGGGAGACGACCTTCACGTTGAAGAGCATCCGGGAGTGGTCGACACCGCACAGCTCGGCGCACTTGCCGAGGAAGGTGCCCTCCTGGGTCGGGGTCACCTCGAAGGAGTTGGTGTGCCCCGGGATGACGTCCTGCTTCATCAGGAAGGGGACCACCCAGAAGGAGTGGATGACGTCACGGGACGTCAGCACGAAGCGGACCTTCTCGCCCTTGGGCAGCCACAGCGTGGGCCCGGGGTTTCCGGTCTGCGGGTTCCGCGTGCCGGGGATGCCGACGTCGTACACGCCGTCGGCGCCGGCCGGGAAGTCCTTGGTGAAGCGGTCCGGGATGGCGGACAGCTCCTTGGACTTCGCGGCGTCGCCCGTGGCCGGGTTGCCGTCCACGTTCTCGACGTAGTTGAAGCCCCAGCTCCACTGGTAGCCGACCACGTTGACGGTGTGGGCCGGCTTCGGCGAGAGCTCAAGGAGCTTCGACTCATCACGCGCGGTGAAGTAGAAGAGCACCGAGACGATGATGAGGGGGACGACCGTGTACAGCGCCTCGATGGGCATGTTGTACCGGGTCTGCGGAGGTACCTCGACCTTGGTGCGGCTGCGCCGGTGGAAGATGACGCTCCACAGGATCAGGCCCCAGACCAGCACGCCCGTGGCGAGCGCTGCCGCCCACGAACCCTGCCAGAGGGAGAGGATCCGGGGAGCCTCCTCCGTCACCGGGGTGGGCATACCGAGGCGAGGGAAGTCTTTCCAGTTGTACGAGCAACCGGAGGCGGTAGCCAGGACCAGGCCCGCGGTCAGCACCTGCAGCAGCTTCCGCCGCATCGGGCGCCGCGACGAGCGGTCGGAGCCGTTGGGACTCACGTAGCGCCTTCCCGAGAGTCTCGCCCGCGCCGGCCGGCTCCGGCCGTCCGTCTCGCTGGTCGGTCGCCGCCCTGGCCGCGGGCAGGGGTTTGGATGTTTATGCGGACCAAACCCTACTGGACGCTATTTGGGGTCGCGCGGGGAGGGTGCCCAACGCGCCGCCGGGGCCCCCGAAGGGGTGGAATCCGGGCCTCCGGGGGGCATCTGACGACTCTTTCCGTACGGGTGTACGGGGAGTGGCACGGCACGGGGGCGCCC
>NZ_JBJHPC010000173.1:0-12456 GCF_045257485.1 Streptomyces sp. YS-3
GCCGACCGGTCCCTGGGCGCGCAGAGCCGCGTAGTAGGCGTGCGGGTCGGCGGCGAATCCGTCCTCCCACAGCCGCCTTCTCGCTCTCCGCGCCGGTGCGGCTGTGGGAGGACGGATTCGCCGCCGACCCGCACGCCTACTACGCGGCGCTGCGCGCCCAGGGACCGGTCGGCTGGGCCGAACTCGCCCCGGGCGTCCCCGCGTACGTCGTCACCGACCGGCGGGCCGCGCTCGACCTGCTGCACGACAGCGACACCTGGTCCCACGACCCCCGGCCCTGGGAGGCCACGGTCGCCGCGGACTCGCCGATCCTCGGCATGATGCGCTGGCGGCCCAACGCCCTCTTCGCGGACGGTGACGCCCACATCCGCTACCGGCGCACCCTGCTGGACGCCTTCGACCTGGTCGAACCGCACGACCTGCGCGAGCGGGTGCACCGGGCGGTGGACATCCTGGTGGGCCGGTTCGGACCGGCCGGGCGTGCCGACCTCGTCACCGACTTCGCCCGGCCCCTGATGGCGCTGGTCTTCAACAACCTCTTCGGCCTGCCCGACAGCGAGAGCGGCCGGCTCAACGACGCGCTCGGCCAGATGATGGAGGGCGGCGAGCAGGCCGCGCACGGCGAGGCCGAGTACGGCCGCTACGTCCTCGAACTCATCGCCGCCAAGAGCGAGCGGCGCGGCGACGACCTCACCAGCCGCCTCCTGGACCACCCCGCCGGGCTCACCCCCGAGGAGGTCACCTGGCAGGTGTTCCTCACCCTCGGCGCGGGCCACGAGCCCACCGCCAACCTCGTCTCCAACGCGCTGTCGCGCATCCTCGGCAACACCGCCTACTACTCGACCCTGACCAGCGGCTCGCGCCCGGTCGCGGACGCGGTGGCCGAGGTGCTGCGGTACGAGACACCGCTGTCCAACTACGGCATCCACTTCGCCCGCCGGTCGCTGAGCTTCCACGGCGTGTGGATCCAGGCCGCCGTGCCGGTGGTCGTCTCCTACGGTGCCATCGGCCATTTCGCGGAGCACGAGTACGCCGGGGCGCACCACCCGCACGACGCCTCCCATCTGTCCTGGTCGGCGGGCGACCACGGCTGCCCCGTCAAGCAGCACACCCTGCTCATCGCCACCGAGGCCATCGAGCGGCTCACCCAGTGGCTGCCCGACCTCACCCCCACCACCGAGCGCGGGCGCCTGACCTGGCGCCCCGGGCCGTTCCACCGTTCGCTCACGTCGCTGCCCGTCCGCTTCACCCCGCGCACCCCCGACCAGCCAGGAGAACGAGCATGACCCCGTCCTCGCGAGTGCCCCTCGACCCGTTCGGCGCCGACATCCCCGCCGAGAGCGCCAGGCTGCGCGCGCTCGGCCCGGTGGTGCCCGTCGAGCTGCCGGGGGGGATCCCCGCCTGGGCGCCCACCCGCTACGACACCCTCAAGTCCCTCATCCTGGACCCCCGGGTCAGCAAGGACCCGCGGCAGCACTGGGGGCTGTGGTCCGAGCTGGGGGAGCACCCCGACTGGGGCTGGATCCTGGGCTGGGTCGGCGTGATCAACATGCTCTCCACCTACGGGCCCGACCACACCCGGCTGCGCAAGCTGGTCGCCCCCAGCTTCACCGCCCGCCGCACCGAGGCGATGCGCGCCCGGGTGGAGCAGATCACCGCCGAACTGCTCGACTCGCTGGCCGAGGCGGGCGCCTGCGGTGAGCCGGTCGATCTGAAGGCCGCCTACGCCCACCCCCTGCCGATGCGGCTGATCTGCGAACTCTTCGGTGTCCCGGACTACTTGGTCAAGGACATGGCCCGGCTGATCGCGGCCATCATGGACACCTCGGACCCGAGCCCCGAGCACGCCGAGTCCGTCCAGAAGCAGATCGCCTATGTGCTGCCCGCGCTCATCGCCTTCAAGAGCGAGGTGCCCGGCGACGACATGACCACCGAGCTGATCAAGGTCCGCGACGAGGACGGCGACCGGCTCAGCAACGAGGAGCTCGTCTACACGCTGCTGCTCGTCATAGGCGCCGGCTTCGAGACGACCGTCAACCTCATCGGCAACGCCGTCGTCGACCTGCTCCACCACCCCGACCAGCTCGCCGCGGTCCGCTCCGGCGAGATCAGCTGGGACAACGTGATCGACGAGGTGCTGCGCGTCCACCCGTCCATCGCCACCCTGCCGCTGCGGTTCGCGGTCAGCGACATCACCGTCGACGGGGTCACCATCCCGGCGGGCGACGCCATCGTCACCACCTACGCCGCGGCCGGGCACGACCCGGCCCACTACGGCGAGGACGCCGGGTCCTTCGACGCCACCCGCGCCGCCGACGACCACCTGGCCTTCGGTATCGGCGTGCACCGCTGCATCGGCGCGCCGCTGGCCCGGATGGAGGCCCTCACCGCGCTGCCCGCCCTCTTCGACCGCTTCCCGGGGCTGAGCCCGGCGGCGAAGCCCGACGAGCTGAGCCAGGTGCCCTCGTTCATCGCCTTCGGCTACCGGGAGATCCCCGTCCGGACCGGCTGAACCGACTGCGGCGGGCCCCCGCGGGGGCCCGCCCGGCGGCGCCGTACCGCTCGATTTCGGACGATCTGAACGGGCGCGCCGCCGGGAGCCCGCCCCGGCTCACCGGTGCTCGGGGTTGGGGAAGTCGTCGCGGCAGCCCGCGTCCCACGCCGTGCGCAGGTTTCCGTGGGCGGGGACGCCGCCCGCCTGTCTGAGCATGGCCGCCAGGTGCATCAGGTTCCAGCTCATGAAGGACGTGTTGCGGTTGGTGAAGTCGTTCTCGGGGCCGCCGGAGCCCGGGTCCAGATAGGACGGCCCGGGGCCGGCCTCGCCGATCCACCCCGCGTCGGCCTGCGGCGGAATGGTGTAGCCGAGGTGCTGGAGGCTGTAGAGCAGGTTCATGGCGCAGTGCTTGACGCCGTCCTCGTTCCCGGTGATCAGACAGCCGCCCACCCGGCCGTAATACGCGTACTGCCCCTGCTCGTTGAGCAGGCTGGAGCAGGCGTAGAGCCGCTCCACCACCTGTTTGGCGACCGAGCTGTTGTCGCCCAGCCAGATGGGGCCGCACAGCACCAGGATGTCGGCCGCCATCACCTTCGCGTACAGCTCCGGCCAGGCGTCGCTCTCCCAGCCGTGCTCGCGCATGTCGGGCCAGACGCCGGTCGCGATGTCGTGGTCCACGGCGCGGACCACCTCCGTGGTGACGCCGTTCCCCTCCAGCACCGCGCGGCTGCGGTCGATCAGCCCCTCGGTGTTGCTGACCTCCGGGGAGCGCTTGAGCGTGCAGTTGACGTAGAGGGCGCGCAGGTCGTCGTAGCGGTACGGCGTCGGGGCCATCGGCTCTCCTCGGGGCGGTGGGAGTCCTGCCCAGCCTCCCGGGTCGGGGGCCGCCGGGCCACCTCGGCGGCCCCGAACGAATGAGCCGGGCCCCGGCGGCCCGCACACCGGCTACTGCACGCGGACCTCGGAGCCCTCGGAGGCGCCGTCGTCCGGCAGATGGACGTCGTCGACGGAGATGTTGACCTCCACGACCTCCAGACCGGTCATCCGCTCCACCGCCGCGATGACGTTCTCGCGCACCTCGGCCGCGACCGCCGTGATGCTCACGCCGTACTCCACCACCACGTCCAGGTCGATCGCGGTCTGCCGTTCACCGACCTCGACCTTGACGCCCCTGCTCACGGAGGCGCCGCGGGCCCGCGGCACCCGGTCGCGCATCGCGCCGATGGTACGGGCGAACCCGCCGCCCAGCGCGTGGATGCCCGGCACCTCGCGCGCGGCGAGTCCGGCGATCTTCTCCACCACACCGCCGGCGATCGTCGTGCGGCCCCGGGTCGCGGGTGGCTGACCCGCGCCGCTGCGCGCGGTCTGCAGGGTGGTGCCCGAAGTGCCGCTGCGGTATTCGTCGATGTCGGGGCTCTCGGGCTTCTCCACGGCCGGGCTGATCGGCTCCGTCATCCGAAGCCACCTCCTGGGGGTTGGAAGTCGGTGCGCGGGCTTCGCGCGTTGTCGTCCTGCGAGTACCGTGCGCGCGCCGCGTCATGCGGGCAAGGGGGCGTTCTTCGCCCCCGATTTTTGTCCAGCGCGCGTCAATACGGGCGCCGTCCGCTGCTCCGGCCGGGTTCTCCTGCTGTACAAGAACGCGCGAGACGGTGGTCGGGAGTGATCCCATGACTGCCGTGCCAACTGATGCCCCGTCAAGACAAGGTGCCACCGGCGCCTTTCCGGCTGGAGGAAGATCATGAGACGTATCCGGTTGACCCGCTGTCTCCTCGCTCTCACGGGCGCGCTCTCCCTGGCGACGCTGCCCGCCAGCCCCTCGGCCGCCGACCACAAGGGCGCCCCGGTCCTGCGGGTGATGCCGCTGGGCGACTCGATCACCTGGGGCGGCGGCAGCCCCACCCTCTCCTCGTACCGCCGTCCGCTGTGGCAGATCATGCGGCTGGAAAGGCGCTACATCGTACGGTTCGTGGGCTCCAAGGCCTCCGGGAGCTTCGCCGACTTCTCCAACGAGGGCCACAGCGGCTACGTCATCGACCAGCTGACCGCCGGCATCGACGGCTGGATGGCGGGCGCCCGGCCCGACGTCGTGCTGCTCCACATCGGGATCAACGACATCGCCCGGGGCATCGACCTGCCGCACGCCCCCGACCGCCTCGCCGCCCTCGTCGACCGGATCTACGCCGACAAGCCGGGCGTGACGGTCCTCGTGATGGGGCTCATCCCCACCACGAGCGGACTGGAGAAGCCCGCCGAGGAGTTCAACGTACGGGCCAGGGAGCTGGAGGGGACCGAGCGCGCGGCCGGGCACAAGTTCCGCTATGTGGAGCCGCCCGCGCTGACCTCGGGTGAGTTCCTGGACCAGCTCCACCCCAACGACGCCGGGTTCCGGCGGATGGCCTGGTCCTTCTTCAAGCCCCTGGAAGCGGCGTGGCGCGAGGGGTGGGCGTCCGGCGGCCCCGCCCTCGGCGCGGGCACCGAGGCGGGCGGCGCGAACCCGGTGCGCTGGGCCGACCTCGACGGCGACCGCCGTATGGACCACTTCACGCTGGACGGGTACGGCGGCGTCCTGGTCCGCCTCAACCGGGGCGGCGACGGAAACGGCGGCTGGCAGCCGCTCGGCCGGGTCCTCGGCGGCCTGCCCGCCGACCCGGCCCGGGTGCGCTTCGCGGACTTCGACGGCGACGGGCGCGCCGACTGCCTCACCCTGGACACCGACGGCGCCGTCTCCGTGCGGCTCCACCGGGGCGGCTGGGGCCACCGCGGCTGGCAGCCGCCGGAGCGCGTCACCGACGGCGGCACGGCGGACGCGGGCCGGGTGGTGTTCGCGGACTTCGACGGCGACGGCCGCGCCGACTACGTCACCCTCGGCCCCACCGGCGAGGTGCGGGTCCGGCTCAACCGGGGCGGTGACGGGCACGGCGGCTGGACCGACTGGGGCCGGGTCGCCACCGGCGTGACGGCCGACGCGTCCCGGGTGCGGTTCGCCGACCTCGACGACGACGGCCGCCCGGACTACAGCGTCGTGGGGCAGGACGGGGCGGTCCGCAGCTTCCTCAACCGGGGCGGCGACACCCGGGGCGGCTGGGTCGACCTGGGCATCACCACGGCCGGCTCCACGCCCGACGCGGACCGCGTGGCCCTGGCCGACTTCGGCGGCGACGGCAACGCCGACTACATCCTGGCCGGTCCCTCGGCCACCGAGGCGTCCGTGCGCGACTGGGCGGGCGGCGACGGCCACGGCGGCTGGACCGACCGGGGGCCGGTGGTCTCGGCGGCGCCGAGGCCGTAGCCCTGTCGGCCCGCACAACCCGGCGGGGCCCACCAAAGGAACGCCGCCACACCAAATGAACGGTGCGGCCCCGCCAACCCCCCTTTCCCGTCAAGGAATTGACGCGCGACGGATTGACACGTCTGGTCCGGACCACGATTCTGAGAGCGCTCTCACGAGGTGGAAGAGAAGATTCCTCCTCGCGGCGCCCCCCACGTGAACCGCCGAATCCGATGAGGAGTTGGAGCGTGTCCGTCCAAGGAAAGCTGCTCGCACCCCTGGTAGCCGCGTTGCTGCTGGCAACCGGGCTCACCGCCGCCGGCGCGGCCACCCCCGCGACCGCCGCCGTGCCCTCGACCATTCCGTTCACCGTGACCAACAACTCCGGCCGCGGCGAACCCCTCTACCTGTACAACCTCGGAACGCTGCTCTCCACCGGGCAGCAGGGCTGGGCCGACGCCGCCGGCACCTTCCACCCCTGGCCGGCCGGGGGCAATCCGCCCACCCCGGCGCCGGACGCCTCGATCGCGGGCCCGGCGAACGGGCAGTCGAAGACCATCCGGATACCCAAGTTCTCCGGACGCGTCTACTTCTCGTACGGTCAGAAGCTGGTCTTCAAGCTCACCACCGGCGGGCTGGTGCAGCCCGCGGTGCAGAACCCGAGCGACCCGAACCGCAACATCCTCTTCAACTGGTCCGAGTACACCCTCAACGACTCCGGGCTGTGGCTCAACAGCACCCAGGTGGACATGGTCTCGGCCCCGTACGCGGTCGGGGTGAAGGCCGCCGACGGCACCGTCCGGTCGACCGGGCACCTGAAGCCCGGCGGCTACAACGGCTTCTTCGACGCGCTCAGGGGAAGGCCGGGCGGCTGGGCGAACCTCGTCCAGACCCGCTCCGACGGATCGGTCCTGCGGGCGCTCTCCCCCGGCCACGGCATCGAGACCGGGGCGCTGCCCAGGAGCGTGCTCGACGACTACATCAACCGGGTGTGGCAGAAGTACAGCACCTCGACGCTGACCGTCACCCCGTTCGCGGACCAGCCGAACACCAAGTACTACGGGCGGGTGTCCGGCTCCACGATGGACTTCACCAACAGCGCGGGCACGGTCGTCACCCGCTTCCAGAAGCCCGACGCCGACAGTGTGTTCGGCTGCTACAAACTGCTCGACGCCCCGAACGACCTGGTGCGCGGCCCCATCTCGCGCACCCTGTGCGCCGGCTACAACCGCTCCACGCTGCTGGTCAACCCCAACCAGCCGGACACCGGGTCCGCCGCCTTCTACCAGGACGCGGTGACCAACCAGTACGCCCGTGAGCTCCACGCCCGGATGGCCGACGGGCGCGCCTACGCCTTCGCCTTCGACGACGTGGGCCACCACGAGTCGCTGGTGAACGACGGCGATCCCCGGCAGGCGTATCTGACGCTGGACCCGTTCAACTAGGGCACGGGCCGCCCCCGAGGGGGGACGGTCGTTCGACCGGGCGGCTCATCCCGTGGGAGATCTCCCGCTCCGGGGGAAGGCTCGCAGGCAGTACGCCAGTACGCGAGTCCAGCCGGAAGGAGACCGGGATGAGCCGCCCCGAGCGGAGCGACACGGCGGGAATGGAAGGCAGCGGCGGCAACGCGGGGTACGGGAGCAAACCCTTCAAGCGCGCGCACAGCCACTTCGTGGACCGCGTCACGCGCGACGGGCGCGACGGCTGGCCCGTCGAGTACGGCCGCTACCGGCTGGTCGTCAGCCGCGCCTGCCCCTGGGCGAGCCGCGCCCTGGTCTCCCGGCGCCTCCTCGGCCTCGACGACGCGCTCTCGCTCGCGGTGGCCGACCCGATCCAGGACGACCGCAGCTGGCGCTTCACCCTCCAGCCCGACGGCCGCGACCCGGTGCTCGGCATCCGCTACCTCAGCGAGGCGTACGAGGCGCGCGAGCCCGGCTACCCGGGCGGCGTCAGCGTCCCGGCGATCGTGGACGTGCCCAGCGGGGAGCTGGTCACCAACGACTTCCAGCAGATCACCCTCGACCTCGCCACCGAGTGGAGCGAGCTGCACCGGCCGGGGGCGCCCGACCTGTACCCGGAGCGGCTGCGCGAGGAGATCGACGAGGTCATGGACGGGGTCTACCGCGACCTCAACAACGGGGTCTACCGGGCCGGCTTCGCCACCCGCCAGCCGGAGTACGAGGCCGCCCACCGCGATGTCTTCCGGCGGCTCGACCTGCTCTCCGGGCGCCTCGCCGACCGCCGCTACCTGGTCGGCGACACCATCACCGAGGCGGACATCCGGCTGTTCACCACGCTGGTGCGCTTCGACGCCGTCTACCACGGGCACTTCAAGTGCAACCGGAACAAACTCACCGAGGACCCGGTCCTGTGGGCCTACGCCCGGGACCTCTTCCAGACCCCGGGCTTCGGCGACACCGTCGACTTCGACCACATCAAACGGCACTACTACCTGGTGCACTCCAGTATCAACCCGACCGGCATCGTGCCCGCCGGCCCGGATCTGTCCGGCTGGCTCACCCCCCACCACCGGGAGCAGCTGGGCGGCCGGCCGTTCGGGGACGGCACCCCGCCCGGGCCGGTGCGGCGCGGGGAGGCGATCCCGGAGGCGGGCCGTCCCTGACCCCGCCCGCGCGTCGCGCACGGCGGCGCGTGCAGGCTCGCGGTGGCCGCGGACCGGTGGTACGGGCAAGATGTTCACAGATCGCTTTATCGACTTCACGCAGCCTCTCCGAGGCTCTGAAGTCGTTCACATGCGCGAACTGGGAAGCGCCGATGAGCGAAGAATCGGTCATGGGCGGGGAGTGCTGGCTCCTGACCACCGGAGAGCTGATGCCGGGCGACGTCGTCGCGACCGGCGTGGACAGCTGGCACGTCGTGCTGCGCACCGCCCCCGCCAGCGAGGCCCGGACCCGGCTCGCGCTGCGCCCGCTGGGCGGCGGCCCCGACCAGGAGCGCCTGGTCGACCGGCGCGAGCGCCAGGTGGTGCGGGCGGGCCGGGTCGACCCCGCCGAGGCGGGGCGGCCCGAGGGCACGGGGACGGGCCGGCGGCGGGTGGTGGTGACCGGCCTCGGCGCGCTCACCCCGCTCGGTCCCGATGTGTCGGGGCTCTGGCAGGGACTGCTCTCGGGGCGCTCGGCGGTCGGCCTGCTCGACGGCGAGGAGTTCGCCGCGCTCCCGGTGCGGCTCGCCGCCCGCGCCGCGGTGGACCCGGCCGAGCTGCTGCCCAGGCCCCAGGCGCGGCGGATGAACCGGTCCGCGCAACTGGCCCTGCTCGCCGCCCGTGAGGCCTGGCGCGACGCGGGCCTCGACCCGGAGGGCGCCCGCCACAGCGGACTGCTGCCCACCCGCGCCGGCGTGTCGATGGGCTCGATCCTCGGGGGCGCGCCGGTCCTCGTCGAGGCCCAGCGGCGGCTGGAGCAGCGCGGCCCGCGCGCGGTCTCGCCGCACACGGCGCCGATGCTGGTGCCGTCCTCGGCCGCCGCCCAGATCTCCATCGACCTCGGCATCCTGGGCGAGGCGAGCACCCTGGTGTCGGCCTGCGCCTCCGGTACCGAGGCCATCGGGCGCGCCGTGGACCGCATCCGTGACGGACACCTCGACCTGGTGGTGGCGGGCGGCACCGAAGCCGTGATCGTCCCCGCCGTCCTGGCGGCCTTCGCCGCGATGCGGGCCGTTTCCACCCGCAACGAGGAACCGGCCTCCGCCTGCCGCCCGTTCGACGAGAAGCGGGACGGGTTCGTCCTCGGCGAGGGCGCGGGCGTCCTCGTCCTGGAGGCCGAGGAGCACGCCCGGGCCCGTGGCGCGCGCATCTACTGCGAGGCGGCCGGCTGGGGGCTGTCCGCCGACGGCTTCCACATGGCGGCCCCCGAACCGGGCGGGCGCGGTATCGAGGCCGCGCTGCGGGCGGCCCTCGCGGACGCCGGCGCCACCGCGGCGGACGTGGTCCACGTCAACGCCCACGCCACCGCCACCCTGGAGGGGGACCGGGCCGAGGCACGCGCCCTCGGCCGGGTCCTGGGCGCCCACACCCCGGACGTCCCCGTCACCGCCAACAAGGGCGCGCTCGGCCACCTCCAGGGCGGCGCGGGCGGGGTGGAGGCCGTCGCCACCGTCCTGGCGCTGCGGGACGGACTGATCCCGCCGACAGCCGGGTGCGAGGACGTCGAGGACGGGATCGCCCTCGACGTCGTACGCGGCAGCCCGCGCTCCCTGCCCCTGGACGGGGACATCGCGCTCAGCGACTCGTTCGGGTTCGGCGGGCACAACGCGGTGCTCGCCTTCCGGAGCGTCGGCTAGGGCGCAGGGGTGGCGCGGCTCAGCCGAGCCCGCCGGCCAGCGCGCTCATCAGCGTGCCGCCGGGCGTGTCCCCGGACATCTCCCAGACCATCGCGCCGAGCAGCCCCTTCGTCTTGAGGTAGGCCGTCTTCCTGCCGATGGACCAGGCGTCGTCGAAGCTCCACCACTGCCCGTCGGCGCCGGTCCAGCCGTACGTGGAGACCGACTGCTCGTCGTGGAAGACCGTCAGCCCCGGCACCCCGCCGATCATGTTGCCGTAGCCGCGCACCCCCGCCTCCTCGGGGAACTGGCCGGGCGCGGCCCCCTTCGCTGCCTGCCACTCGCCGTGCGCACCGCCGTCCGTGACGCTCTGCCAGCCCCGGCCGTAGAAGGGGAAGCCGACGGTGAGCTTGCGCGGGTTGACCCCGGCGTCCAGATAGGCATGGACGGCCGCGTCGACGCTGAAGTGGGTGGCGTAGGGGTCCTGGGTGTCGGTGTAGAGGTTCGCCTGGTGGCCGGTGCGGTTCGGCTCCCAGGAGTTGTCGCTGCCGGCGCCGTGGAAGTCGTACCCCTGCACATTGGCGAAGTCGAGGGAGGAGAAGACCGTGCCCAGGTCCCAGCCCTGCTGGAGCTTGGCCGGGTCGGCGGGTGTGAAGGCGGTGAGCAGCCGGTGCGGCCCGCCCAGCGCGTCGAGCTGCTTGCGGAACTCGGCCAGCAGCAGGCCGAGGTTGGCCTTGTCCGCCGCCGAGTAGTGGTTGCCGGCGTGGCCGTCGGGCGAGCCGGGCCACTCCCAGTCGAGGTCGATGCCGTCGAAGACCCCGGCGCCGGTGCCCGGACCGCCCGCGCCGTTGTAGGCCGGGAGATTGCCCTTGATCCACACGTCGACGCAGGAGGAGACGAACTTCTTGCGCGAGGCGTCGGTGGCGGCGGCGTCGGTGAAGAACTTCGAGTACGTCCAGCCGCCGAGCGAGACCACGGCCTTCAGATGGGGGTACTTCGCCTTGAGCTTCTTGATCTGGTTGAAGTTGCCGCGGAGTTTGGCGTAGCCGTCGTCGGCGACGCCGTCGACCGACTGGGCGGCGGCGATCGGCCGCGCGTAGTCGGCGTCCGCGTCACCCGCGCCGGTGCCCTGGTCGGGGTCCTGCGGATCGCCGCCCACGCCCTTGGTCACCCCGGCCAGACAGGTCAGATCGACCGGATCGATGTTCTCGAAGGCGTAGTTGACGACGTCCAGCCTGGCGGCCGAGCCGGAGGTGTCGAGGTTCCTGACGAAGTACTGGCGGCCGTAGATGCCCCACTGCGCGAAGTAGCCGACCTTCAGGTACTTGCCGGCGCCCGCCTGGTCGTCGGTGGTGACGGCCAGCGCGGCGGAGGCGGGCGAGGCGTTGTCGGCCGCGTCGCGCGCCCTGACCGTGAACGTGTACGCGGTGGCCGGGGTCAGCCCGGTGACGGTCGCGGTGAGCGTGGTGGCGGGGAGCGTCTGGGAGAGCGCCCCGTCGCGGTAGACGTCGTACGCGGCCACGCCGACGTTGTCGCTCGACGCGTTCCAGGCCAGGCTCACGCTCGTCGACGTCCGGCCGGTGGCGCGCAGCCCGCCGGGCGCGGTGGGCGGCACCGGGTCGGAGGCCGGGTCGGTGGTCGTCGCCGTGACCGCCGCGCTCGGCGGACCGGTGGTGCCCCGGGTGTCCCTGGCCCGGACCGTGAAGGTGTAGGCGGTGGCCGGGGTGAGGCCGGTGACCGTGGCGGAGGGGACGTTCGTGGTGGCGACGACCGCGGCGCCGCTCAGTACGTCGTACGAGGCCACGGGGTGGTCGCCGCCGGTCGCCGCCGCCCAGGCGAGCGAGACGCCGTGCGCGGTGACCGAGGTGACCCGGGGAGCACCGGGCGCGGACGGCGGGACGTCCGGGGTGCCGTCGCACTTGTCGCCGTTGACCGTGCACGCGCCGGGCGCGCCGACCGGGCCGTTCGCCACGAACC
The DNA here is from genome assembly GCF_045257485.1 of Streptomyces sp. YS-3. Taxonomy (NCBI): domain Bacteria; kingdom Bacillati; phylum Actinomycetota; class Actinomycetes; order Kitasatosporales; family Streptomycetaceae; genus Streptomyces; species Streptomyces sp. YS-3. Next base: position 12,018 of record NZ_JBJHPC010000173.1, read on the forward strand.
AGTAGCTGTAGGGCTCGGTCGTGGAGCCGGCCTTGACGGTCGCGTTGTAGTACGCGTTCCGCACCGTCACATGGCGCCCGCTGACGGTGGCGTCGCCGTTGTAGTGGCCGCTGACGGTGACCCCGGCCGGCAGGTCGAACTCCAGGGTCCAGCCGGTGACGGGGGAGGAGGTGGTGTTGCGGATGACGTACGTCCCCTTCCACCAGGAGCCGTTGTCCTGGCTGGAGAAGGAGGCGGTCAGACCGCTCGCCGCGTGCGCCGGGGCGGCGGCGAGACCGGTCAGGAGGGCGACGGGGAGCAGCAGCGCGCCGAGCAGGGCGAGCAGTCTTCGGCGCGGCGAGGAGCCCGGTGAGGGGGTGGGTGACGAGGACGGGGACATCGTTCCTCCCTGTGGTGCCGTGGGGGATCGGGCAGGGCGGATCGCTGGGCAACGTAGAAG